>NZ_PJBU01000115.1:0-124369 GCF_002863645.1 Psychrobacter sp. MES7-P7E
ATCCACTGCGCCGTTACAGTTTGTGTCTATGACTTGTTTTTTACTCAACAGTAGTCCTCTTACATAAGTATTGTCAGTTACTACTCGAGCACCTTCTGTTGGCACACTATTATCATTACCTGGTGCAAGTGGTACTAACGTTACGATAGTAGTTTCACTTGGCGTATTGTTAGTAGTATTGATAATGGCATTTGAAGAGACAACGTTGTACTTTATCGTTGCTGTGCCGTTAGCAGGTATGCCAGCAGGGAAAGCGCTGAAAATATCATATGTATTGCCGCCTACTGTGGTAGGAGAAATGTCTTTTGTGACAGTACCTATCGTTACGGTTACATCTCTGACTTGAGTATTTGCACGTTTACCAATGTTTACGTCTGTATCAGTAGTATCTCCAGTGATAGTGAACGTTAGCTCACCTGATACATCGCCTTCAACCTGATCGCCAGAGTTAGTAATAACTGACTCGTAGTTGGCTCGAGTTGTTCCATTTGTGGTTACTGGAATTTCTTTGGTAGCTGATCCCTCAATCTTTAATCCACGCTTAGTGGTTATTAAAGATTGTGCATAGTCACTACCAACAGTAGTTGGCACAGTACCATTTAAAGTCTCTGAATCACTACCACTAGGATAGTATGTGCCAGTAGTCTGAGCAGGATCGTCTTGAGTGCCAGCAGGGCTAGCATTAGTACTATCTATCACTTTACTAGTGTTAGTTGTATTTGCAGTATCGTCTAAGAGGTCTTCAACTCGGACATGGTTGACTGTAGAAGCAGCTAATACCGTCGTTGCATCAATTCTTTGGACTTTGAAAACGATAGTAATGGTGCTACCAACTTTCAAATTCGCACCGTCAATTGTAAAACCATTAGGAACTGAGCTTGAAGTACTAGTCGTAGTTGTAGTACCTACAGAATCACTACTTGTGGAGTTAGTGACAGTAATTGGTTGTAAGGTACTACCGTTTGCTGTTGCTAGTTTCAATCCAGCGGGTAAAATATCTACGATTTTGATATTTTTAGCATCAGATGCATAAGTTGCGCTACCGTCATTTTTTACAGTAATAGTATATTCTGCTGTATCGTTAATATTGTTAAGATCTAAAGAGTTTGTTACTCTCTTTACGATACTGAATACTGGTAGTTTAGTAATTGAATCATCGTTGTTAGTGATTTTCTCGTTACCAGTAACTTTGTCTTTAGATAAGTAATCACTAGTAGCAGATAGGGTTAAATCTGTAGTAGCACCACCCTTATTACCTGAAGTTTTTTCACTGATTACAATTGAAGATACATCACCAGCTTTAAGGATAATAGTGGCATTGGCAAAATCAGCACCTGACTGATTGGTTACTGTGACTAAGTCGCCAGCAGTATTACGCGTTTGGTAAGTAACTGTTATATTGGCAAGCTGTGTAGCATCTACACTACCTAAGTCCATATCATAACTATCAGTAAAGTTACCACCATTGGTCAAAGTATGATTATAGGTAATAGTACCGTTAGGAATAACAGCTATGCCTTTATTAGTATTAACGTCATTATCGCCATCAATATTAGTAGCCACTAATGAGAATTTAACTGTTTCAGTAATACTAATTACTACTGGGTTTGAATCAACTTTCTGCTGCTCTTGACCTCCAACAAAGTAGGTTGCTGAGGCAACGTTCGTAATAGAAGCAGAGCCTGCAGTAGATTGTTCACCTGCGATAGCACCCGTAGATACGCCCATCAGCGCAGCCACACCGACAGCAAGCAAACTATAATTAAAAGTATTTGATTTCATGTAATGCTCCAGAATTAAGATTAGAAATTGAAACGTTAAAAGGGTGAAGGTTTAATATCTGTTGAACTAATTAACGGTAGTATTGAGAGCAACAGCCGCTGCTTTCTTCGCTGGTAAGAGTCTGATATTCCAACGTAGCGTACGGTATTCAGAATATGGAACCTTGACCATCTTGCCATCGACATTTCTCATCAAAGGCATGTCAGCGTAGTTCTTACCATCAGTGCTAGCTTGTGCGCTCGCAGGCATCGCATCACCGGTAAATGTCATGTTTGCAGGGATAGGTAGCGTTACCATCAAGTCGTTAATATCTTTATTAACGGTATTGGTATAATTCGCTTTATACTGAATCACAGTACCTGCTGGTGCAGTACGTACTGGCGTATAGACTACTTTACCTTCTGCATTCTTTATGACTTGATTAGCTGTTAGCTCCATTTTTAGAGCATCATCAGCATGCGCTATGTTTAGTAAGCAAGTAGAAGCTACGGTTGCTAATAAAACACTACGTAAAATCTTGAAACGTTTCATATAAAATCCTTTCTTAGAGCATTACTATCATTAGGGTTTTGATGTTTTGGGTTGTAGTAAAACTGTCTACAATTTGATATGAGTATTATTTGTAGAAAGCACATATTTTTTCATTAATCTATTGTCACGCAACCAATACAATTATTCATTACAAAGACGACAAATGGCAATTCAAGGTAGCCAAACGGTAAAAGCCCTGTCTGGGTAGACAGGGCTTTTTAAGGTCAAAGAGAAAGTTAGTGATAATTCAAAGTTGCAAGAGAGAATAGCTACTGAGCGTTTACAGTAGTGCCATATTTGGTATTGAAATATAGCGTGGCTTTGGTAGGGGTTGATCCAATAGGTTTATTTAAGTTAAACAGCTCAGAAGTAATAGTACCTGTTGGTAGAGTTGTGCCAGTATAGAGAGAAGTAGGATCTCCCTTAGGAACTGGCAAGGCGAAAACAGAGGTTACCAAGTTGGTTTGCGACTTTACCTGTAATTGATCGTTTATTTGAATCTCCTTTAAATCAACATGACCTCGGTTATAAGCTTCTATTCTATAAGCGATACACTTACCAGGTTCCACATCACTAGTGGGTGACTTAATACTGAAACCATTTATTGGGTTATCTGGCTGAGGGTTTGCGACAACGGTTGAGAAGTTCAGGGCATTATTACAAGTATGAACATACTGCGACTTAATAAGCACTAAAGAGGCGTTATTCGCCTGCACTTCACCAAAGTCTAAGTTGTTATAGGCATAAATATTGGTTGTTAGCGAAACTTCTTTATTATCTGAAGTCGTATCTATAATGTAGTCCCATATACTTGGCTCGCTCTCTATCAAACAAACCTTGGTTCTATTCTCTAGCTTACTAGCAGCTACTGTGAAGCTATACTTACCTCTGGAGGATGAGCTGTCAGAAACAGTTTGCGGATTTGGTGAAATAGTTGAAATACTATTACCATTACAGTCTGTTAAAAGTATATTTAACTTACTATCATATATTCCTAGCTCATCGGAGCTGTCATAAATCCCGTTAAAGTATTTACTATTACCTACAAACTTACTAGTAATATCTTGCTTAGTACCTGCATCAGCAGCGATGCCTCCATTATCATTGAATACAATGCCTGAGAAAATAGAGTTAGGCGTATGGCAATAGTTCTCTAAGCGTACATCGATGACCTGTCCGGATGGGTTAGTAATTGTGCTTGCGTTGCTGTAGCGCAATGTAACTGACTTAACAGGATCACTAAAATAAATAGAACCTTGACAACTTGTATCAAGTGCGTCTGTACAGTTGAAAGTATTAGTACTGTCAGCAGGTAGTCTTAACCCTTTGAAAGTATCAGATCCTATACTAGAGGTGTTGAACTCTATACTAGAACCACCTATGGTCTGAAACGTACTATTAATTGCCCCATTTTTTGTGATACCAGTAACTTTGACGTAGTCGTTCCAACCATTACTTGAGGAACTAGAACTAGTAATAGCTTTATCAATATCGAAGATGCTAAGTGCAACATTATTTAAAAATAGAGCTTCACCAGTTTCACTGTTTTGAAAATTAAATGTTATGTCACTATATGAAGTTGAATTAGGAAAATCCCTGACAAACCGGATTGCTTGATTGGCAGTAGTTCCTGATAAGCTAGTAGATGCAACTGTAGTATTGCTAGATTCCTTCGTGCTTAATTGTATTTGAAGAGGTATATTCGCAGAGCCATCGGTAGTCATATAACTACCATTACTTGCTAACAGTCTTGCATAGTCAAGATTAGATAAGCTACCTTTAGTTGTATTATTGGAGCAAGTATCTTTAGCAATAGGATGTATTACGAAGGCAAAAGATGTATTACTAACTAATAGACAAGTAGCAGTAAATATCAGTATTGCTGCTTGGTGTATATATTTATCGAATAAGTTCGAAGCTACTAAGTTTAAAAAGCGTTGAATTTGAAGCATATTACTTATCCTATAAACTAAAAACCAAGATGCATACTTATTTATATGCCAATTTTCTACTATTGATATAAATGTATATATTACGTATCTCAATATAGTAATCAATGTTCTTATAAAAATCATATTAAATAGATGAATGGCGTTTTTGTCATGACCAGTTACCGTATGTTGCATAGTCAAGTAATCATATTCCACAAAGCTATCAATTAATAATATTTACCTAACAACTAATCATTATTTATTTAAAAAATACTTGTTATTTCATCATTTCTCTACAGCCATAAACAACTTAACCGTAAAAGCTTATAATGGAATGTCATAGTCAAATAATGATTAAACGAATAGCTATAGCATTATGACGGTTTGGCAGATGTGTTGATTTGATGCATTTGTCGATATGAATAATACTATTTTTATAATAAAGCTGTATATCATCGCACAAAACAATGGAATGCTTGGACGTAGCAAGGATGTCGTAAGTAAACCAATCTCTCATCATGCATTTTTCAATGAAGCCCTGCCATTAGGTAGGTATGACTGATATAAAAGGATTAACAAGAATGAATTATTATAAGGATGCTGATAGCACCGAAACTCAGGAATGGCTGGCAGCCTTTGAGTCTGTGGTTAAACACGCAGACAAGGACCGTGCTCAGTTCCTCCTAAAAGCCTTATACAATATGGCAGTTCAAGAAGGACTGCCGTTCAACAGACTAGACACTGCGTACGTCAATAGTATCGCTGTTGAAGACGAGCCAATGTACCCAGGCGATCTAGGCATGGAGCGTAAGATACGTGCGCTAATTCGTTATAACGCACTCGCCATGGTCATGCGTGCCAATAAAAACGACGATGATCTAGGTGGTCACTTAGCGACATTCGCCTCTAGTGCGACACTTTATGAAACGGGTTTTAACCATTTTTTCCGCGCCGCTAGCGATCACTTCGGTGGTGACATGATCTATTATCAAGGTCACTCAGCACCAGGTATCTATGCACGCTCTTATCTAGAAGGTCGTTTGACCGAAGATCAGCTTGATAATTTCCGTCGTGAAGTAGGCGGCAAAGGTCTATCAAGCTATCCGCATCCATATCTAATGCCGGATTACTGGCAGTTCCCAACGGTATCGATGGGACTTGGCCCAATCATGTCTATCTATCACGCCCATGTACATCGCTATATGGAAAATCGTGGCTTGCTAGAAAAAGAAGGTCGTAAGATTTGGACATTCTTGGGTGATGGTGAAACGGATGAGCCAGAAAGCTTAGGGGCTATTTCTCTTGCTGGTCGTGAGAAGCTGGACAACCTAATCTGGGTAGTCAACTGTAACTTGCAGCGTCTTGATGGTCCAGTTCGTGGTAACGGTAAGATTATTCAAGAACTAGAATCAGTATTCCGCGGCGCAGGCTGGCGTGTGATTAAAGTTATTTGGGGTGGTAACTGGGATTCACTACTTGGTAAAGATCATACGGGTGTGCTCAAACAACGTATGGAAGAAGTGGTAGATGGTGAGTATCAGTTATATGAGGCGCGTACGCCTGAATTTACTCGCAAAGAGTTCTTTGGTAAATATCCAGAGCTAGAAGAAATGGCAGATGCGTTGACTGACGAAGAAATCTCACGTCTGAACCGCGGTGGCCATGATCCTGTTAAAGTTTACGCTGCCTTTAGCGAAGCTATGAAAACCAAAGGCCAGCCAACGGTTATTTTGGTTAAAACTGTCAAAGGTTATGGTTTGTCTACCCAAACGCAAGCAGTCAACAAATCGCATCAGGTGAAGAAGCTTGATCAAGAAGCGTTGATGTATTTCCGTGATCGTTTTGATTTGCCATTTACTGATGAGCAGTTAGAGACTCTACCGTTCTACCGCCCTGAAGAAGGTTCGGCGGAGATGAAGTATCTTAAAGGTCGTCGTGAGTCGTTAGGTGGTCATCTGCCAAACCGTCGTAGTGGTCATATCCCACTGAATATCCCTGAACTATCAATGTTTGATCGGGTATTAAAAGGCAGCAATGGTAAAGAACAATCTACGACCATGGTATTTGTGCGCTTGCTATCTGCGATGCTTAAAAACAAAGACATCCAAGATCGCGTCGTACCAATTGTACCTGACGAAGCACGTACTTTCGGTCTAGAAGGTATGTTCCGTCAGTTAGGTATCTACTCAGCTGTTGGTCAAAAATATACGCCAGAAGACAGTGAAGCGTTGATGGGCTATAAAGAAGCTATCGATGGTCACATGTTAGAAGAAGGTATCAACGAAGCAGGCGCAATGAGTACTTGGATTGCATTAGCAACCAGTTATTCTGTGAACGCATTACCGATGATTCCGATGTATATCTATTACTCAATGTTTGGTTTCCAACGTGTGGGCGATTTGGCTTGGGCGGCAGGTGATTGTCAAGCACAGGGCTTCTTGTTAGGTGCTACTGCTGGTCGTACGACACTTAATGGCGAAGGCTTACAGCATCAAGATGGTCATTCACAGATTCTATTCAATGTCGTGCCAAACTGTGTCAGCTATGATCCTTGCTTTGGTTATGAGCTAGCTGTGGTTATGCATGACGGTCTACGCCGTATGTATGGTGAAGGTGAGCGTGTCTATTATTACTTGACGTTGATGAATGAAAACTACGAGCAACCTGCTATGCCAGAAGGTGCCGAAGAAGGTATCAAACGTGGTATGTACTTGCTTGAAGACAATGGTTCAACACAAGTACAGCTATTAGGTTCTGGTGTTATCTTACGCGAAGTACAAAAAGCATCACAGATATTAAAAGACGAGTTCAATATTACGTCTAACGTCTGGAGTGTAACCAGCTTTAATGAGTTGACTCGTGATGGCATGGTTTGTGATGACTACAATCGTCTACATCCAATGGATGAAGAGAAAGTGCCTTGGGTTACTGAGCAATTAGCACCACACGAAGGTATTGTGGTCGCAGCGACAGATTATATGCGTAACTATTCAGAGCAAATCCGTGCTTGGTTACCAGATAACCGTCCTTATACGACTCTGGGTACCGATGGTTATGGCCGTTCTGATACGCGCGAAAACCTACGTAGTTTCTTCAACGTTGATGCGGCGCATATTGTTGTGGCAACGCTTAAACGTCTAGCCGATGAAGGCGAAGTTGAGATGCGTTTGGTTAAAGACGCGATTTCAAGCTTAGGTATCGATGTGGATCATCCACCTGCATGGCAACAGCAGTCTTACTATGATCAGTCTCCAGATGCACCAGCGCCAGGTAACGTAAATCCAAATCCTGTACCTGAATTTATCGCTGAAGACGATGATGAAATCAGTAATGAAGGCCGTGCTGAAGATCAAGCAGATGCAAACGTACTTGATGATAAAGATGTCAAATAATAATAACCATAAGACGAGGAAATAAATCATGGACATTAAAGCCCCCGATTTAGGTGTGGATAGCGCCGAAGTCAGCGAGATTATGGTAGAAGTTGGTGATGTCATTGCAAAAGACGACAACATTGTATTATTAGAATCTGACAAAGCATCGGTTGAAGTACCAAGCTCTGCTGCTGGTAAAGTAACTAAGATTAGCGTTGCTATCGGTGATCAAGTTAGCGAAGGTATGGTGCTGATTGAGCTTGAAAGTGCAGAGGATAGCGCAGAAAGCAACGATGACAATGCCGCTGAAAAGCAAGAAGCGAACAGCCCAGACGATACTAAACCAGAATCAAAACCTGAACCTGCTGCAACTGAATCAAAGCAATCAGAGTCTGCTGCCAAGCCAGACGCTAATGCTGGTAAAGCAACTACTCATGCGCTACCTGATTTAGGTGTTGATGAGGCACAAGTTTCTGAAATCATGGTGAGCGTTGGTGATACTGTTAGCGCTGAACAGTCGATTTTGCTAATCGAATCAGACAAAGCTTCGGTTGAAGTACCAGCACCAGTTGCCGGTAAGATTGAAAAAATCTTGGTTGAAGCAGGTGATATGGTTGCTAATGGTCAGGACTTTATCGTCATCATGGCAAGTGGTGCAGATGATGCTAGTGATAGTGAATATGAAGCTCCTAAGCTACAAGAGTCAGCACCAGCTAAAACAGAAGATAAATCAGCTGCTAAAACTACTGGTGAGCCAAAACAAGCTGCCAAAACGACTAATACTAATACAGCTGCTAGCAAAACAGAGGGTAAATTAACTGAAGCACAGGTCAATGAAAAATTGGTTGATGTGTATGCAGGTCCTGCTGTTCGCAAGCTAGCGCGTCAGTTAGGTGTGGATATCACACAAGTGAATGGTTCAGCTCTAAATGATCGCATTCTAAAAGAAGACTTGTTTGCACATGTTAAAAACAGTCTAACCAAGCAAAAAGCGGCACCTGTGAGCAGTAATCCTGTTAGCTCAGGTCTACCGAAGCTGCCTGACATGAGTAATGCTGAGATCTGGGGTGAAACAGAAACACAAGACCTCAGCCGCTTGCAGAAAGTCTCGATACCACAGCTCAACTACAATACTTTGCTACCGCAAGTAACGCAGTTCGATCTGTCTGATATCACTGAGACCGAAAAACTACGCGGTGAGTTAAAAGGTGGCATGAAAGCTGAAGGTGTTGGCTTTACTATCTTGGCCTTTGTGGTTAAAGCAACTGCTTACGCGTTGACCCAGCATCCACGATTCAACAGTCATTTGAGCGATGACAATACTCAGGTTATATTGCGTAAAAGTGTCAATATGGGTATTGCTGTGGCAACAGATGATGGTCTTATTGTACCGGTTATCAAAAACGTACAAGATAAAGGCCTGAAGCAAATTGCGATTGAGATCGGCGAGCTTGCAGTAAAAGCTCGTGATAAGAAGCTCAGCACCAAAGATTTGCAAGGGGCAAGCTTTACCATATCGAGCCAAGGTAATCTAGGTGGTACGGCATTTACGCCACTAGTTAATTGGCCACAAGTTGGTATTTTAGGTGTCTCTGAAGCAAGTATGCAGCCACGTTGGGATGCTAAGACACAAAGCTTTGAGCCACGTTTGATGCTCCCACTGTCTTTGTCTTATGACCACCGTGTGATCAATGGCGCAGACGCTGCTGTATTTACTCGTTATATCGCAACGCTATTAGCGGACCCACGTCGTATCTTAATCTAAAGCTAGCTAGCAATAAAAAAAGACTGCCCACGGGTGGTCTTTTTTTATGGAGATTACTTTTTTCTTGTAGGTTATTAGCTGTTTTTATAAATAATTGCTTAATAGTTAGAGTAGACAAACGGCAGTAGCCGTAATTAATAAGCACAAAAAAGCCAGCTATCAAGCTGGCTCTTATTACGCATGGTATCTTTACTAATTTAGAACTGTTTAACGAATGCTACGCCATATACCCAAGGGCTAATGTCGATTTCACCAATATCATTATCATCTAAAGTAGCATCGGTTTTGATGTCCTTGTAGCGCGCATCGATACGGAAGTATTCTGTTGGCGCAAAAGGAATATCAAGACCAACATGACCAGCCACGCCAACACTATCATCAAGTTCTAAATCACCGCCAGTAGAGACTCTTTCTTTAAAGAAAGTCGTGTAGTTCACACCAACACCAATGAAAGGCTTGATATTCATTGGCATATTTTCATAGTCAAAGTGATACTGTACGGAAAGCGTCGGTGGTAAATGCTGAGTTTTACCTGTAAGTTCAGTACCAGCAGCATCAGTTAATGTAAAATCATGATGGAAGGGAAGGGCCGCTAGTAGTTCGACACCAACGTTGTTAGCGATAAAGTATTCACCACTGATAGTAGGACGTACATCACCGTCAACATCAACAGAGTAATCAGTACCACCTGCATTGACCGTGCCATTATCACTTTTCGGATCAACATAGTGCGCACCGGCAGCAATTGACCAAGTGCCAGCAGGGACTGCAAAAGCAGTTGTCATTGTAAGTGCAGCAGCAGTAGCTAAAACTAGGGATTGTAGTTTCATCATTTCATTCCTTAACGTAATAAAAAATTATCAGCAGTTTGCTAATGAGGGATGGCATTAGCTACTGATACATAATGTCATGATTAAAGTTTAATCTGTAACATTTAATCTCTATTATAATACGAAAATCATTATTGTTGGTAAGGTTTTAAATATAAATTAGCAATGTTTCTGCAATAAATTACATTTACGTGTAATTCAATTGTCTACAGTCTATAATTAAACACAACAAAAGCTGCTTTTTAAGTAAGTGTCATTGACGTAAGTCGGTATCTCTTATTTACGATTCAACAAGAGGTGCAATATATTATGCTTGGCTATTGCAGTAACTCCCCTCTACGCTGTACGAATGCGCGTACGATGAAAATACTGAATCAGGTAGACTCTTGTTGTCCTGAATGTCACTTGTTTTTGATACCTGCGCAGGATATAAGTCAGCAGCTTCGTAGTTACGAGCAATTCTTAAGGTTCTCTATGCTATTGATTGTGTTTATACTGTTGGTATCAATCTATATTTATTATTTATATTTTGTTTAGTCAGCTGATGATATCAATACCCAACACCCAACACACCAGTTTTTATCAGAAAACCTATTAAGTGAGAATGCGGATTATTGTGAATAAGCCTTGCAAGTAGTTTATGATAGTTGCTTAATTTTATTAATACTAAATCGGTATACCACTATATAGGGCTGGCATGTTATTCCAATCTATACGGCGCTTGCGTCATTTTGTTTATGATATTTTACAAAATGAAGAACATGACACGTTATTTAGCCGTTACGTTGATTATTTTCTTATATTTCTAATTATGACTAACGTAGCGGCTGTGATAGCAGAGTCTGTCGATCAGTGGTACTACCCTTATCAAGATTACTTCACCTTATTCGAAAACTTCTCTATCATTGTTTTCTCTATTGAGTACTTACTACGTCTGTGGAGTGTGGCTGAAGCAAAGCCCGATAATACAACATGGAAACAGCGATGGGATTGGCTCAGAAGTCCATCCGCATTGATTGATTTAGTAGCCATCGTGCCCGCCTTTTTGAATTTCTTTGTCAACATTGATTTGCGTTTCTTACGTATTTTACGTTTATTTCGAATTCTAAAATTGACTCGTTATTTTGCCTCAATGCGCATCTTGCTAGTCGTTATTAGTAAGGAGCGAGGCTCATTTCAGGCTGTTATCTTTATTCTCATTATTATGATTGTGACCGCCTCTAGCGGCATTTATCTGGTAGAGAATCACGCACAGCCAGACGAGTTTGAGTCCATACCTAAAGCGATGTGGTGGGCTGTGGTGACACTGACAACCGTAGGCTACGGAGATGTCACGCCAATTACTAATGCTGGCAAAATATTGGGTGCTATCATTACGATATTGGGTGTGGGTCTTGCCGCACTACCGGCTGGTATTCTAGCGACAGGATTAGCGAATGAACTGGCTCAGCGCCGTGAAGAGCTTGAACAGCATTTTCGTGAGCAGCTCATTGATAGTGACTTTGATTTGGTACAGAATCAGATGATGATTGATAAAATTCGTCGAGAGCTAGGTTTAGATAAAGAGCAGGCACAAAATATTGTTTTACAGGTACTTCGAGAGCAAGAGCTTGAACGGCGTGAGAAGGAAGTTGAAACGCGCCAAAAGAACTTCTGTCCGCATTGCGGTGAAGTTTTATAGCGAAGTATGAGATGATTTAGAATAGATAGGTTTTTAGTAGTTAATTACAGCTAATGCTTTACTCATAAAAAGAGGTCTTGTGTTTACATAGCACAAGACCTCTTTTATATGCGATTACTAACTGCTCTTATATTCCCTGAGGGATAGGCAATGCACGTGCTAACTCATGAGCCACTTCTTGTGCTGCATTTGCTAGACCCTCTGCAGTGAGTGGTAAGTTTTGCAATGTTAAGTGCCAGTCGTCAACAGATCGACGCAAATGCGCTACCCATAACGTCGTGCAGTCGCGTGGGAGCTGCTTAAGGTTTACCTCAAAACAACGGTTTCCTTCATCGTCACTCAGATGAATTTCGCCTTTTTTCACCCTAGAGAACGAATGACCGTGGTATGAGTTGGCGATTAAACCAATATGAGTAATATGAGCAGGAATTTTTTCGAGTTCCAATCTGATTTGCTCTTGATCAAGCGGGGCAAGATACATGGCTTGTTCACCGCGATCCTTACCATTTAAGCTGTCACCTTGATGCTTGACCGACTCAGCTTTATCTCGTAATTGCTTAAACCAAACGATGTCACTGATGACGCAATTGTCATCATATAACACACAAGCCAAATCAATATCCATCGCGCTTTGATTTTTCTTAAAACGCTTAAACATGCCTTTTGGCTCAATTTTGGTAAATTCATAATTGAGTGCAAAGAACAACGTTCCTGCGTCTAGTCCCAGTCCTCGTAAACTATCTGACAACAGTGGTGATGGGGCAGTGGTCAACATAACTTTCCTTTTTTATTCTTAGTTTTTAACCGTTATCTAGATTTGGTGTTTGCTTACTTAAGGCGTGCGGATGTTAGCCTATCTCAGGTCAGTGATGTCACTCACTGATTGCTGTCGAAGACTTATCTAATACTGCTTGATAAAGTAGTTCAGGCTTAGCATCTAATAACCCACTACCAAATCCACGTAGCCACCAGACCAGCTGTGAGGTTAAATTAACAGTAGCCTTTACAGTAAGGGTGTTATCCTCATTTAGCGTCACGGTTTGATCGTCATTAAGCTTACTTTCGGTCAGACTCTTACCAGCTTGCCTAGTGAATCTAAGCTCAACAGCGGTATTCTTGCCACGCTCGTCCAATTCGCCAAACAGTGGGTGACTAAAGCCCATGCTACCTTCATCCAAATAGGTATCGAGTTGAAAGTTCTCTGGTGTTTTTGCAGCGGTTTCGAGAATCTCAACACTATCAAAACGATGTAAAGCAAAGGTGCGAATGATGGCTTCTGGATCGTCAGTACGAGTTGCCAGCAGATAGATAATCACGCCGCGCTGGATAATTGCGATTGGATTTAGGATATATTCGCTGGCTTGTAATTTGTTGCTACGAGTATAACAAGCATGGATTTGCAGCTGATAAAATAGCGCGTGGTAAATATTGTCTTTACTGTCCAAATCTATATCTGGTGCGATGAGTGGCTGTGTGGCAGGCTCAATACGCACTCTGTCTATCCAAGAGTGGGTCACTTTGCTGTTCTTGAGCTGTCGCCGTGCTAAGTCAAACCAAGGAAATAATTCATCTAAGATAACAGGTGGCAGTAACTGGGTCAGATTGGCCTCGACCATATTAAAAGCAACCGCTTGTGATAAGTTCATATGCGGCAAGCTTTGCAATGGGGCGTCTTCTTTCCAGCGCCAACCCTGAGGATTGGCATTGTTTTTTTCGATAGGGAAGCGTTTGGCAAGGGCGTTCAAATCGCGTTGGACAGTACGTAGGCTGATATCGAAGCCTGCCATCATCAGCTGCTCATAAATATGCGTGGTGCCTACCCAGCGATTGCGCTGCAGCTGTGATAGTACCTGCCATTGCCGAGCAGTCGTTGCCGCACCATGTCGATTGTCACTGATATTGGCAGCATTGGCCTCTTTTGAGGTACCAGTGTCTACAGCTGCAAGCGCACCTGCCTGCTCACTAGGATTGGACTGAGCTTGGATGTTATCAGCATCAGTAGGATGTACAGTCATTAAGAGATACCCTTTATGAAGTTACAAGTCGGTTTCTGGCACGATATTGCTCGATCAGGAACCGTTAATCATCGCAGAAAAGCAGCGTAGCGTCTAGCGACGTTCATGCATGCGTATGTTTATTTGATGGTTGCTATTCGATGATAGCTGCTCGATCTAGCTGTAGATACAACGATAAATCTAGTCGAACAGCAATGTGCGTGCGTATCGGCAGTACCGTTCAAATTTTAATTGCCATCCTCATCGACAGCTGTTGTCTCGCTATCGTTTAGGGTGTCATCAATAGGCTTAGCATCGCTTTGCTTGCTACTTTCTTCACTGCTTTTCTCATTGATTCTCTCACCTTTACGCTTTTCTTTTATTCTCTTATTTTCTTTCTTTTGACGTTTTTCTTTACGATTTTTCTTCGCTTTCTTTTTGGACTTTTCATCATCGAGGTCGTCAGTGCTTTCCTGGTTTTCATCCCACAGCATCAGACGGCTTAATACTTTACCAAATAAAGTATCTTTACGATAACGGCCTTTTTTATTCATGGTGTCGATGGGCAAACCAGTCATCAGCGTCAGGGCCTCACTTAGAGTATAGACGCCATAGATATGAAATTTGCCTCTATTTACCACATCGATAATGTCGTCACGTAGCATCAGTTGTTTGACATTGGCCATCGGAATGACAACGCCTTGATCGCCTGTTAGCTCTTGCTCGCGGCAAGCGTCGAAGAAACCTGCGATTTTAGCATTGATGCCACCAACCGCTTGTACTTCGCCTAACTGGTTCATAGATCCAGTAATCGCAAGAGACTGATTGATGGGGACGTTTGCTAACGCGGATAGCAATGCACAGCCTTCGCTAACGGTAGCACTATCGCCATCGATTTGTGCGTAGCTTTGCTCGAATGCCAGTGAGGCACTAAAGTTAAGCGCATGATGTTGACTAAACAACGCGCGCAAATAGCTGGTCATAATCAGCATACCTTTGGCGTGTAAACTACCGCCCAAGTCTACATCACGCTCAATATCAAGAATTTCACCTGTGCCAATATTGGGCTGAATGACCGCAGTAAGCCGTGCTGGCATGCCAAACTCACTATCGGCATAACTAACCACGGTTAATGCATTAACTTGTCCGATAGCATCGCCTTGCGTTTGGATCAGCTGCTGGCCGTTTTTAAGCTCGTCCCAGTATAGATCGCGCAAATATCCTGAACGCTCATCCATGTCATCGATTGCTTGAGTGACATGATCTGCCGTCACCATAGCCTCATTATTTAATCGAGCATGCCGGTTTGATTCATGCAATAGTTTAATCAATAAGTCACTGTGTAGGCTTAAACGATCTTGTTCTTCAGCTTGCAAGCTTAAATGCTCAAGTAACGTAGCTTGCGCACTGCTATTAAACGGATAAAGGTCTGCATAGTCGATGATATCGGCCATTTTTGCGACCAATGCCAATTCATGCTCAGTGGTACGAGGCACATCGTCATGAAAATCAGCTCGGACTTTGAATACGGCATCAAATTCAGGCTCAAGCTCTAGCAGCTCGTAATATAAATCTGCTTCACCTAACAAGATAACCTTGATATCTAAATCAATAGGCGCTGGTGACAGAGACAAGCTACCGGTCAGCGTCAGCATTTGCTCTAGACTTGATAGTTTGATTTTTCGTGATTGTAATGCGCGCTTTAAGCCTTGCCATGCATAAGGATGCTCAAGGACGTGGCTAGCTTCTAACAGTAAATAGCCGCCATTGGCGCGATGTAGCGCACCTGCACGAATCATACTCACGTCAGTGGTTACTGTGCCTAATTGGGTGATTTGCTCGACATGCCCTAACAAATTGAGATGGGTTGGCAAATCCTCAAAGACCACGGGCGCGCCACTGTCAGGTGTGTGACTGACAATAACATTTACTGCATAACGACTGGGCGTCGTAGCCAATACTGCTGTCACAAACTCCTCATCATCGCCATTGACGATACGCTCTACGTGAGTGACCATGTCATCAAATACAGCCTTGAGATATGCTACGACAAGTGGATGAGTCGCAAATTGCTCATAAATAGGAGTAAATAATGGCTGTAAAGCACGTTGGGCAATACTACGATGTAACGACTCGATCTCATCGTTGGCTTCGTCTTCTAGTTGCTCTAAAGCGATGGTCAATTGACTCAGACGCTTTTGCATATGGTTTTTTTGTACAAAGTTATTCAGCTCAGCTTCATACTCATTATTGCCATATGTAGAGTCTTGGTTTTCTTTACTCTCATTATCTTTATTGCTCAAGATATTAACTTTTTCGCTATCATTGAGCCTTTCTGAATCTTTACGATTGCTAGGTATTTTTATTTGCTTGTCATCATCGCTGTTGCTTTCTGTAGGCAGCTGACTAGGATGAACAAATACGGCTTTATTATCGAACGAGCGAAACGTCAATGCTAGGTCATATTGTTTGCCTTCAGCATTAAGCGCGTCATAGGCATGACTTTCTTTTTGATGGGTACTGTTTTTGATGGCTTCAATTTTGCTCTGGTATTGATCACTACGAAAGCGTTGGCTTAAACGCTTTTTTGCTTGCTGCCATAAATTATTAACTTGCTGTTGTAATAGCGAGGCTTGACCAGCTGGTAGACGTAGCGCCAATGGTGTGCGTGGATCGGTAAAATTATGCACATATACCCAATCATCTGGCGTCGGTGCCTCGGCAGCAATACGCGCTAACAGACGACTAATCACGGTACGCTTACCTAAACCGTTCTCACCAGCGGCAAATACATGGTAGCCACTGGCTTTAATATCTAGCGCTGTATGCAATGCTTTAAGCGCGCGTTGTTGGCCGAAACCAACATCTAAGTCAGGCGCAGTACGTGTATCTGTAGGCAACTCATCAGGGTCGCTATAGCGTTTTAATTGCTCAGCGGAAATGCGACAATTTTGCTGAACTTCTATGAAGATAGGGTTTAGGGTATCAGGTGCTGTTTGCTTAGTGTTTTTTGTATCGGTAGCAGGTACTACCATATTGTTAGCGTCTTTTGATACTTGCGATATAGGGGTGTAGGGTTGTTCTGTCATAGGCGTTTGAAAAATCATCTTAAAAAGTATTAAAGGGATATGAGAAGTGATTGGTTTTATCTGTTCAGGCGTATTCTGAGTTTTTTATAATCAATCATGACATCTTACAAGATATAGTCACCTATTAGCGAAGTCATTAAGCGCAGTTTTGTATCATATTTAGACAAATGCCTGAGTAAAACTGGTAAAAAACGAATGAATTAATCAACGAATTGAAGGCAATCAAAGCAGAATAACGCCTCATGATAAGCGTAGATAGTATAAGATGTCCCACATTGGCGCAATCTGCAACTATTCAATGGGCAGACTGCATGATAAAATAAACGGTTCACAAGTCAAAACTGGATAACTCGTTGTATGTCAGCTTCCGCTAAAAACTCTTCATCGTCTGCTAGTATGGGTAATACTAATATTGATCCGGCTGGTTTCGTAAAGCTTGGTTCGCAATTGCCAAAGCTGGCTAATATCTTGGCGCAAGCGATAAATGAGCTAGGTCTGCCGTTAAGTGAAACGCAGCAGCGCACGTTATTATTGTACTTAGACCAGCTTTTATTATGGAATAAAGCGTATAATCTGACCGCGATCACTGATCCAGAAGAAGCGCTGATCAAGCATGTGATAGATTGTCTGTCTATTATAACGCATTTACCCGCCGGATCGTTGCTAGATATCGGCACGGGAGCAGGGTTGCCGGCAGTTATTATTGCCATTTGTCAGCCTGAGCGCCAGTGTACTGCGCTTGACAGCAATCAGAAGAAAATTCGTTTTATTAAGCAAATCAGCAGCGAGCTTGGTTTGAGTAATATGCAGCCGATCGCATCGCGTATTGAAGCGCATGAAGCAAGCTATGCGGTGGTGACATCGCGAGCGTTTGCCAGTTTGATAGATTTTGTAGAAGTAGCGCAGCCAAGATTAGCAGATGGCGGCTTCTTATGTGCTATGAAAGGTAAAGTGCCGAGTGAAGAAGAGCTGCAAGCACTTGATAGTGATTGGCATATCAAAACTATTAAACTGACGGTGCCACGTTTACACGACAGTCGTCATTTAATTGAAATGTCTGCCAAAGATAGCTAAGCCATAAATACTTCGCAGTCATGAAACAGGTACGGTTTTTTGTGAAACACAGTTTACGTCTGTATCTAAATGACATAGTATTTAAAAGCATTTAAAATACTCGACCGTAAACTGAGTATTTTAGACCATGAATTGCTTGTTTTTAAATACTGAGCGAGTGTCGCTGTACAAGATTGAACAAAAATAATCGTACCAACCGAGTCAAAAGTAATAGACCCTAATAAAATTGAGTGAGTGTATGGAAATCATAGCAATTGCGAATCAAAAAGGCGGTGTGGGTAAAACCACAACGGCAGTAAATTTGACCGCCAGCTTGGCTGCTAAACGCAAGCATGTACTGCTGATTGACTTAGACCCACAAGGTAATGCGACCAGTGGTACAGGTGTTGACAAAAATGAGTTAGATCTTACCATAGCGGACGTTTTGCTAGATGGCGTCGCGTTGTCTGAAGCAATTGTTACCAGTCCTGCTGGATTCGATGTCATCGGTGCCAATCGCGATTTGGCTGGCATGGATATTACCTTAATGAGCAAGACCGATAGTCATGAGCTGTTCAAAACTGCGATGGCCGAATTGGTTAACGATCAGGTATCCACACAAAAACAGCCATACGATTATGTGATTATCGATTGTGCGCCTAGTTTGAATCTATTGACGATTAATGCGTTGGTGGCTACGGACAGTGTGATTATCCCTATGCAGTGTGAGTATTATGCACTAGAAGGGTTGGCTGACTTATCACAAACGATTGAACGTCTTACAGAGTTGAACCCTAAGCTGTATATTCGCGGTGTGGTCAGAACGCTATTTGATGCGCGTAATACGCTTGCTCGTGATGTCTCTACTGAGCTAGAAGCGCATTTTGGCGATATCATGTACAAGACTCATATTCCAAGGAATATTCGCTTGGCAGAAGCCCCTGCGCACGGCTTACCAGTTATTGCGTATGAGAGATGGTCAAAAGGCGCGCGCGCGTATCAAAAGTTGGCCGCTGAAGTGATGAAGCAAAGCAGCTAGTTTTTATCTAAAGTTCTTACAAAGAATTTTTAGATAAAAAGCGTCACTGATCAAGACAGTGAATGAATAGTATAAGTATAGAATACTTAACATTGTATTTAGTAAGCCGCATCATTAATCAATTGGCTTTTATTTTAGCGTTAGAGGATAGGTAATCATGGCGAAGAAAAGAGGGTTGGCTGCTAATCGGGGCTTAGATGCCTTATTAGGGTCAATCAAAAAAGAAAAGCAAATTACCGCCTCTGCCTTGCAAGACGACATGGTGGCGCGTGAAAATGCTGCGCCAGATATTAATGTGCCTGTAGATACTAATGCGCCTATAGATACTGTATCCACAGATATAGCGCCTGATATCACTCCAACAAAAGCCAGTAAAAAATCATCTGCGAAGATTACTGATAACGATACTGCTAGTGAGAATAGCACTCGCGCGCCACGTTCATCTCGTGCTACCAGCAAGGCGTCGCTCAACAAATCGCGCGGCAATAGTGCAGATACGAGCGCAACCGAAGACCAGATTAGCCTTGTGCAGATTGATGTCACACGTTTGCAAGCAGGTAAGTACCAGCCTCGTCGAGATATGAGTGAGACGGCACTTGCAGAATTGGCGTCTTCTATCGAGCAGCATGGCGTGATGCAGCCTATCGTTATCCGCCCGCTATTGGCAAACGAAGATAAGAGTGAAGCATTTGTCACTCACGAAATTATCGCTGGTGAACGCCGCTGGCGCGCAGCAAAAATGGCAGGAAAAGCGGTTATCCCTGCGATTGAGCGCGCCTTATCTGATGAGTTGGCAATTGCATTAGCACTGATTGAAAATATTCAGCGCGAAGACTTGTCAGTGATTGAGCAGGCAGCAGCATTGCAGCGTTTTCATACCGAATTTGGTATGAGTCATGCCATGATCGCTGAAGTCGTTGGCAAGGCGCGTACGACAGTATCGAATCTACTTCGTTTAAATCAGCTGCATGATACAGTAAAAGACCATTTAGCCAACAGTGCGCTAGATATGGGTCATGCTCGTACACTTTTAGCATTGTCCTCTGAACAGCAACCTATCATCGCGCAAAAGATTATCGATGGCGGTATGACCGTGCGAGAAGCAGAAAAATTGGTCAAATCCATCTTGCAGCCAGCGCCCAAAATCAATCGTGCTGAACAAGCGCAATCTCGTGATGTAGAGCGTTTAACCCAGAGATTAACAGACATGCTTGGTGCTGAAGTCAAACTAAAGCATAAAAAAGATGGTCAAGGTAGTGTTGAGATATTTTTCCACAATCAAGATCAATTGGCTGCGTTGATTAAACATATAGAAGCTCAAGCTTAATAACATTTGCGAGTTAGCCATATCTATTCAAATGCTAAGTCGCCTCTGAACAACTATTTTTGCAAAAATACGGAAGAGAGTAGATATGTGGGAGTTGGTAAAAGCAGGTGGCTGGCTAATGACACCTATCGTGGTCTGTTCTATATTGGCATTAGTTATCATTATTGAACGTAGCCATACGCTACAGTTTAACAAAGTCGCTCCTAGCAGGTTGCGCGAACAGCTAATAACTCGTTTACGTGAAAATGGCGATATTGGCCGCACACAATTGATGAATGTAAAAGAAAAGACGGCGCTTGGCGATATCTTGGCAACGGGTTTGCTTTACCGTCAGCACGGGCTAGAGTCGATGACGATGCACATGCAAAATCGTGCCAGTGTACAAGTTCATCAATTAGAAAAAAACATCAATATGTTAGGCACTATCGGTGCGATAGCGCCGTTACTTGGCCTATTAGGTACGGTACTAGGGATCATATCGTCATTTTTGGCGATTACCGATGGCGCCATGCAAGATCCGACGATGCTAGCCGCTGGTGTATCACAGGCACTAATTACTACCGCTGCTGGTATGATTGTTGCTATCCCTGCGCTGGTTGCTTATCGTTATTTTCAGCGCCGTATCATTGATATTAATGCTCAGTTTGAGACTCAAGCAGGTCTTATGATTCAAGAGCTGTATGATTATCACTTGCTTGCTAGTACGCAGCCATCTACATCTTCTAGCCGTACGTCAATAGAAGATAGTATTGTGCAAGAACGTTCATTCGGTGCGTTGGATTCGGATAAGACTAGCATAGCGGCAGTGTAGTCAATGCGGTTGCAAAGAATAAAAGTCTTAAGCCCATAAATGGTAGATGAATTAAAGAGATTGATATGCGTTTTAGAAAACCAACGGTTGAACCGCTTGAAATTAATCTGACACCGATGATTGATTGTTTACTGTTTTTAATTGTTTTTTTATTACTTGCTACCTCATTCAATCACTTTAGTCGTTTAAATATTATTCTTCCTGAAGCTGAAGGTGTCGCGTTGACAGAAAAAAACAACAGCATTGAAGTAGCTGTGCAAGAAGATGGTAGCTATTTGGTCAACGGCATTACACTTGCTAGTAGCAATGAGGCTGAATTGATCAGTATGCTACAGCAAGAAGCAGGTGGTAATCGTGATATGCTATTTGTGATTGCTGCCGATGCTAACGCTACTCATCAGTCTGTTGTGCGAGTAATGGATGTCGCAGGAAAACTAGGGTTTTTGAACCTTAATATCAGTACAGTTGTGCCACTTGGTCAACCATTACCGCAATAATATATGGCTATATTAGTGTCATAAATACTCCTATAAAACTGTGCTTTGAATGCAGTTTATTCATATCATGATACCCAAATTGAGGCTTTTATGAGCCAAACATATCAATCTGACCCAAAAACGTCTGCTAAGAAATCATCAGCGGAACCATCGACTACGCCCAAGCATAAGACTTTACTACGTCTATTAAGGTATTTAAAACCTTACTGGTGGGCATTGCTGTTGACTATTATAGGCTTTGCTATTAATGCATCGACCGAGATTGGGACAGCGAAGTTATTGCAATATATTACTGATGCGATCAAGCAAAGTGATCAGAGTAAAAGGGATTGGTTTCCCGTTCTAATTATTATGCTTTTTTTAGTTCGCGGTGTGGGTAGCTTTTTGGGTAATTACTATTCTGCTTTGATTTCACGAAATCTGGTTTATGAGCTACGAGTAGAAGTTTTTAATAAGCTGCTGCGCTTGCCAAGCTCATTTTATCTTGCCAATCCAGCAGGTACTATCTCATCAAAGCTGATATTCGACGTTGAACAGGTCACAGCGGCCAGTACAGACTCAATGAAAACCTTGTTACGTGATGGCTTGACTGTTATTGGGTTGATTGGTTTCTTGCTTTATAGCAATTGGCGTTTGACATTGATTCTATTCCTCGTACTGCCACCGATACTGTGGCTCATTCGCATAGCATCTAAGCGTTATCTCAGATTATCTAAGGGGATTCAGGAAACAATGGGTGATGTCAGTCACGTGACCAACGAAGTTATTGGTGGCTATCAGGTGGTGAAAAACTATGGTGGACAAGCATACGAAGCTGAACGTTTTGACAAAATATCTAAAAAGAACCTGCGCCAAGGCATGAAAGTGGTCGTGACTAATAGTATCAATACACCAGCAGTACAGCTACTGATGGCGATGGCAATGTCAGTTGTGGTATGGCTTGCCCTGCGTCCAGCAGTGATAGACAATATATCAGCTGGCGAATTTATCGCTTATATCGCAGCCGCAGGATTGCTCAGTAAACCCGTTCGTTCATTAACGGATATTAATCAAAAGCTGCAAAAAGGTATTGCGGCTGGTGAATCGATTTTTGCCCTACTAGATGAGCCAGAAGAAAAAGACACTGGTGTGATCAGCTCAGCCCTAACGGGTGAGATGAAACTCGATAATGTCAGTCTAATCTATCCGGATTCGACAGTGGCACTGCGCGACTTTACGTTAGATATACGTGCAGGAGAAACCGTTGCACTGGTAGGGCGTAGTGGTGCTGGTAAATCATCTTTAGTAAATCTATTGACACGCACCTTATCAACTTCTGCAGGACAAATTACTTTAGATGGTATACCAATCGAAGATATCAAACTAGAGAGCCTACGTGCTCAAATTGCGATGGTCAATCAGCAAGTGGTGCTGTTCAATACGACAGTGTTTAACAACATTGCTTATGGTAGCTTAGCGAATAAAAGTCAGTCCGACGTTGAGCGTGCCGCAAAAGATGCCTTTGCTCATGACTTCATAATGAAGATGCCAAATGGCTACCAGAGTGAAATTGGTGCTGAAGGGTTGCAATTATCAGGCGGTCAGCGTCAGCGATTATCGATTGCTCGCGCGCTACTAAAAGATGCACCGATTCTAATTTTAGATGAAGCCACCAGCGCGCTTGATAATGAGTCTGAGTATTATATCCAGCAAGCGCTCGATAATGTGATGAAAGACCGTACCACATTGGTCATTGCCCATCGCCTGACGACTATCGAATCAGCGGATCGTATTGCTGTGATGGATGGCGGCCAGATTGTTGAGTTAGGAACGCACAATGAGCTAATGCAACTGCAAGGCCACTATGCGCAAATGTATGCTCGAGATTTCGAGTAGTCAGTTTAGAAGTTTTTAGCCAATTTTCACGCAGCCATGAACCAATAAGATAAGCGATATTGATTAATGAGTATTGAGACGATAATCACCCGCGCATGGCAACGTCAAGCTGTTTGGTTGTGGTTGTTGCTGCCTATCAGTTGGTTATACGGTTTCATTACCTTATTGCGTCGTCAAGCTTATAAGGCTGGGCTATTATCAAGCTATCGAGCACCTATTCCCGTGATGGTCATTGGTAATATCAGTGTTGGCGGTAGTGGTAAGACGCCGCTGATTATTGCTCTGGTCAACTACTTACAAAAAAAAGGCGTAGAAGTAGGGGTAATCAGTCGCGGGTATGGCGGTGATACGAGTCAAATGCCTGCATTAGTTAGTGCTACCAGTTTGCCCCATGTAGTAGGGGATGAGCCGTGTTTGATTGCTCATATGACAGGCGCTGCTATGGCAGTGTGTCCCAATCGCCAACAAGCGATTGCTACTCTGTTAAAGGCAGATCCTAATTTGCAATTGATTATTGCAGATGATGGTTTGCAGCATTATGCACTACAGCGTGATATCGAATGGATTGTGGTAGATGCCGCTCGTGGGTTTGGCAATAAGCAGCTATTACCAACAGGTTTTTTGCGTGAGCCGATGTCACGATTAGAGGGTGCAAATGTTATATATCATGAAAAACCAAGTACAGATTTAACTCAGACTTCTAGAAGTGGTAATAAGATACAGTCTGCTGACCGTTTGATCATGCATTTGCAAGCTGATGAGTTGCAACACTTATGGAATTCTACATCGAGTGAAGCTCAACTAAATAGTGTGAAGCCTACTAATAATAGCCGCGTCCATGCTGTTAGTGGTATCGGCTATCCGCAGCGGTTTTTTGATACCTTAGAATCTATTGGCTTTGAGGTCATAGGCCATCCTTACCCTGACCATTATGATTTTAGTTTGGCTGAGCTTTTACAATATGGTGATTATCCTATCATCGTAACCAGTAAAGATGCGGTAAAAATCAGCGCATTATTGGCGGACTATACAGCGACACAAGCACTCAGTGATAAGTATTTAGAACTTGTCAGCAGACTATGGGTGTTGCCAGTGACGGCTGTATTATCTGAGAATAGTTATCATAATCTAGATGCGCAACTAAAGGCACTAGGGGTTCGTATCGACCATGATATGAACACCTCAGCCTCATTATAAATATCAGTTAATATTTTAAATCGCCGTATAATTTTTATAGGAATACGCCATGTCGTTCGCCACCACACCTGCCAAAACCCATATCGTGATTCCTGCACGTTTTAAAAGTACGAGACTACCTGGTAAGCCATTGCTAACTATTCATGGTAAGCCAATGATACTTTGGGTAGCAGAAAAAGCGCAGACAGCAAGTTTTGCTGATGACATGTGTATAGCGACCGATGATGAGCAAATTGCAAAAGTTTGCACCGATGCAGGTTTTGATGTGGTTATGACCAGTAGCGAGCATGCTTCAGGTACGGATCGCTTGGCAGAGGTAGCAGCTATCAAAGGTTGGGCTGAGCATGATATTGTGGTGAACATGCAAGGCGATGAACCCCTTGTACCGCCATTGCTTTTGGAACAAGTACAGGCGCTCTTGGTAGCGGATGATGATAGCGTGATGGCCACACTCTGTGAGCCTATCGATGACTATGATACGTTCCAGCGGCCATCGGTAGTAAAAGTAGTCAGCCAATCTGCTAATAACTTACAGCGTGCGCTCTATTTTAGCCGCGCACCGATTCCTTGTGATCGTGATGTTGTATTGGCTGATAATAACCAGATGCAACCACCAAAGAACGCCTATCGTCATTTGGGTTTATACGCTTATCGTGTCAGTCTATTACAGCAGTTCGTAAACTGGCCACAAACGCCACTTGAGATACTCGAAAGTCTAGAGCAATTACGTGTTTTAGAAAATGGTCAGCATATCGCTATCGCAGAAGCCGCCTGTCAGTTACCAGCGGGTGTCGATACACAAGAAGATTTAGACCGTCTAAACGCGATGAGCTTAGATAACTTTCACAACCCTACTAAGTAATAGTCTGAGCAAAGTTGCATACGATTCTAAGCTTCATACAACGCTAAAGTATTGTTATCATGGCTATACCTAAAGTACCTAATCAATGTGACAGAGCCATAACCATGAATAATTTGACAGGAAATATGGACGCACTAGATAACACAGACCGTATGTATTTTGCGCCACTATTGCCATGGCAAAAAGTATTGTGGTTACAGTTGACCGAGCGCGTACTTAAGCAGCAGTCTTTGCCGCATGCATTGCTCGCTGCTGGTATGCAAGGTATGGGCAAACGCGCCTTTGTATGGCGATTGGTCGCTTGGCTATTATGCCGTGAGCGTGGTACAAACCCACTAGGTGCTTGCGAAGTATGTGAGAGCTGTCAATGGCTCAAGTCGGGAACTCATCCGAGCTTGCAAGTATTACCACTCGTTAGTATGCCTATCAGTGCCGAAAGCGATGCGCTTCAAGAAAAATCAAATAGCGTAAAAGATAAAAAAGGCGCTAAAGCTACTAGCAATAGTGCTCTTAAGATCAAAGTAGATGATATTCGTGCTTTGCAGCCTTTTATTTATCAAGGCGGGCAAGGAATGCGTATCTGTGTGTTAGATCACGCTGAAAAAATGACAGTAGCCGCTGCCAATGCGCTGCTTAAAACATTGGAAGAACCGCAAGCGCAGGTGCATCTGTTTTTGATTAGTGATACGCCTGCTCAGCTATTGCCAACGATTAAGAGTCGTGTGCAACAGTTAGCATTACAGACAATTGAGCAGACTGTTGCTGTCGATTATATGAGGCAGGCACTAGGTCACACGATTAACCGCGAAGCCGTTGGTAACGCTGCGATTGAGCAGTTAATACAACTAGCCAATGGTGCGCCGTTAGCTGCTATCGCCTTAGCGCAAGCACCATGGTATAGCAAGCGCAGCCTATGGTTGACTACATGGCAGGCGCTACGTAGTGGTAAACGTAGTGGTGTGGCTGCAAGTGATTATTGGCAAGGTCAGCTTAATATTAAAGAGTTTATACAGTTATCTGAGCTGATGCTCCTTGATATACGCCGTGTCTGTTTGGGGCTGAGTGAACTACAAAAGGATGTCAATCTATCAACGATATTGGCGACTTATCATCCTACCGATAGCGGGTTAGAGGCATTTGCCAACAGCGTGCAGCAGACCAAAATCGCACTGCAACAAAATGTGCAAGAAAAATTTGCCTATGATAAGCTAATGCAAGAGTTGGCAGGCTTATAGAGCCATGCTTTAACGCTTAGTTAGTGTTCGAAAATTTGCAATTGTTCTTAACTATAAACTATCAATTATTTATATAAACATACTAAACCCAGTTGATGAAGGAAGCTGACTATGGCAATGCCAGGACGTGGCGGGATTTTAACCTGTCATTATGAAAGTATCGAAATGTTATATGCCAGCTATTTGTCATTTGTCAGTAATGGGGCATTATTTATTCCCTCTGACCGCGTGCAAAAGCTGGGCGATGAGGTGTTTATTGCGGTGACTTTGCCCAATTCTAGTGAGCGCTTACCGATGAATGGTAAGGTGGTATGGATTAATTCTAAAGCCCAAAGCGGTCGTCCAGCCGGTTTTGCCGTGCAGATTGGCACTGATATCGCAGGCCAAAGAATTAAAAACGAAGTCGAGCGTTTATTGGCTGGTAAGATTGACAGTTTACAGTCTACTTATACTATGTAGCATGTATATAGTCAGAGCACTTTTAAACCGCTACGGTGTTACCCGCCCTAGATGTACTTAGTGTACTATCTGCGGTCGGTCGCCTTGTAGCGATTCTAAAATTCCTTGACTATATCTATCCGCACGCTTATCTGTTGAAATAATAATGAGTTTCAAAAAAATAATGTGATAAAAAATGCCGCCTTAGATATAAGGTGGCATTTTTTTTGAGTAAGATAGTACTGGATTGAGTACGACTAAGTAAAGCAAAAAGACAGGTTAATAACGCGGTGGTACATACATATCATCTGGAATCGGCTCACGATAATACTCATCGTCGCGCTTACGTTCGGGCAGTTCTACTTCATCGCGCGGCACCTCTTTATAAGGGATCTGCTCAAGCAGATGAGCAATACAGTTTAGCCTCGCACGCTTTTTGTTATTGCCTTCGACCACCCACCATGGCGCTTCAGGGATATGAGTACGCTCGAACATGGTCTCTTTGGCCTTGGTATAATCCTCCCAACGTCGGCGCGACTGTAGGTCCATTGGTGAGAGTTTCCACTGCTTAAGCGGATCATATATTCGGCTCATAAATCGTGCATGTTGCTCATCATCAGTGATAGAAAACCAGTATTTTACTAAGCGAATGCCTGAGCGTACGAGCATACGCTCAAACTCTGGTACTGATTGAAAAAATTCTTCATATTGCGCGTCAGTACAAAACCCCATAACACGCTCAACGCCTCCGCGGTTGTACCAACTACGGTCAAACAATACGATTTCGCCTGCTGCAGGCAAGTGGGCCACGTAACGTTGGAAGTACCACTGCGTTTGCTCACGCTCAGTGGGAGCCGGCAGGGCAGCTACCCTGCACACGCGTGGGTTTAATCGTTGGGTAATGCGTTTAATGGCACCACCTTTACCAGCAGAATCCCGCCCTTCAAAAATAACGACAATACGTTCACCGCGATCAACTACCCAATCTTGTAGTTTTATCAGTTCTCGTTGTAGTCGTACCAACTCTTGAAAGTAGGTGCGTCGATCCAGTTTTTCTTGCTCGCTCATCTCACGTCCGTTAAAACGAAAGTCACGTGCATAGTCATCTATTTCATTTTCTAGTTCTTCATCATACGTATCGATTAAGTCTTGGTGCATTTTTCGACGTAAATCATCATCAAGAATGTCTTTTTCGATGCGTTCAGTAAGAATGGCTTGTTCCTGATGGTACCGATCTAGATCCTCCTCAGACGTTAGAGATTGAAAATCAGCGGTTGCAAGCGGTTCTGTCATCACCAGTTTTTCAGAGCCAAAAATGACTTGCCTCATTTTTCTTAATAAAATTTTTGTCTTACCCATAAATATTACCTTTGTTTTGCGTATCGGCTTTTTTAAGAGGCTACTATCTAGGTCGTTTCTATCATAGCAAAGTACAGACAATAAAAAATGCCCTTTAAATAAATTAAAGGGCATTTTTTTATTGATAGATATGTACTGATTAAAATAATAAGTCAGCGTATCTTTTTCACTTAAAAGTGACCAAGCTTATTTTTCTAGGATACAAGTCACGCCTTGACCACCTGCTGCACAGATAGAAATAAGTGCACGGCCCGAACCTTTTTGATCCAATAATTTAGCAGCAGTGGCTAAAACACGACCACCAGTTGCCGCAAATGGATGACCTGCCGCTAGTGATGAACCGTTTACGTTTAATTTGCTACGATCGATAGAACCTAGCGGGGCATCTAAGCCTAAGCGCTCTTCACAGAATTTCTCATCTTCCCAAGCAGCTAAGGTTGATAGTACTTGTGAAGCAAAGGCTTCATGAATCTCATAAAAATCAAAGTCTTGTAGAGTCAGACCAGCGCGCTCAAGCATACGTGGTACCGCATAAGCTGGTGCCATTAGTAAGCCTTCTGTAGTACCAGATTTACCAATGAAATCTACCGCTGCAGTTTCTTGATGGACGATATAAGCAAGTGGTTTTAGACCGTGCTCTTTTGCCCACTCATCAGTACCTAGTAGTACACAAGAAGCACCATCAGTAAGCGGCGTAGAGTTGGCAGCTGTCATCGTTGGATTGGCATTTTTTCTACCAAAAACTGGCTTTAATTTGCCCAGTTTTTCTAATGTAGTATCTGGACGCAAGTTGTTATCACGAGTCAGGCCTTTGTATGGCGTGATCAAGTCGTCAAAGAAACCTTCGTCATAAGCGCGTGCTAGGTTTTGATGACTGTTAAATGCAAGCTCATCCTGCGCTTCACGGCTGATATTCCACTCAAGCGTGGTAATCGCTTGATGATCGCCCATTGATAGGCCAGTACGTGGCTCACCGTTTTGTGGTGAGTCGATTAAGTCTTTTGGATTGAGACCCATTAGTGCTTTTAGACGTTGCTTGTTGTCTTTTGCTGCACCAAGTTTGATCAGTACTTTACGTAAGCCATCGCCGACAGCGATAGGAGCGTCAGAAGTAGTATCTACACCACCAGTGATTGCCGAATCGATCAGACCAAGTGCAATCTTGTTAGCAGAAGCAAATGTCGCTTGTAAGCCAGTACCGCAAGCTTGTGAGATATCATAAGTTGGCGTATGTGGGTTTAGCGCGGTATTTAATGTGGCTTCACGAGTAAGGTTGATATCACGGCTAAGTTTCATGACTGCGCCAGATACCACTTCACCTACTGTTTCGCCTTGCAGGTTATAACGCTCAACTAAACCGTCCAATGCAGCTGTTAGCATATCTGTGTTGCTAACATCAGCGTATGATCCATTTGAGCGCGCGAATGGAATACGGTTACCACCTAAAATAGCAACACGGTTTAGGTTTGAAGCTGGTTTGCTCGCGCTGGCTTTTTTAGCTGGAGCAGGTTTTTTAGCAGCAGTGGTTTCCACTTTTTCATCGACCACTTTTTTACTAGCAGTTTCTTTAGCGCTAGTATCTTTAGTCGAGGTGCTTTTTGCAGCGTTTTCTTTTTTTGCTGTATCTGATTTTGTATCCGTTGCTTTAACAACTGTACTTTCAACAACAGGGCTATCTGGATGATTGTTTTTATTACTCATAATATTATCCTTAAAAAGTATGGGTAGAAGTAAAAAGTGATAGGTAATAATAAAAAATAGTTAAGTTATTTTATACAAGCAAATATTATCATTTATTACGCAGTACAGCTGTTTATCATAAGGCGTTTTTATTCACTTAATGTATCTCTTTAGCAAACTATGTGACGCTTGTATGAGGTCGGTAGTAGATTCATGACCATGACGCATCGCTCTAATAGACTGGCTAGTAAGAAATATTAGCATTGCATAACAGTACGTTTGATAATATATTGTTATCAATAATTAAGTATGCCATAACCTATAGGTCAGATTTTAACATGTTATAGTGGCGCTTAATGCTGCTAAAAACGACTGGCTTGTATACTGACTTGTTTACAGATTGTTGTAGACATTATCTGTTTTTGGACTTGTTTATAAGGGAAGTGTATAGTTAGGCTAGTTTTGAGGCGATTTACTAAATTTAAATAATTACGATGTCAATGTCTCTATATAATAGATTCATTGCATTTTTTATTATTATACGAATCATTAATTATAAGGATTATATTATGTCAGACCGTTATGGTGATTTTGTTCAATCTTCTATTGGCAAAAAAGTAGCAAAAAACTTAGGTTTGCCGATGCCAACGACGCTTGATCGTTTCGAAAGCGGCGAGCGTTTGGTGCGTGGTAGTGTATTGGTTGGCCGTGCTACTGGTGATGACAAGAGTGTCAGTGAGTCTGTGGCCCGTATCCTGTCAGACGTTCATGCCGAAGTATATGTAAACAGCAGCGATGACATCAAAGACGCACTTGCTGATGCAGGCGTAGAGGCAAAAGCCAACACGGGCGGCGACGATCAATTCAAAGTACTGCTTTTTGATGCCAGTAATATCAGCAATGCTGAACAGCTAAAAGAGCTTTATGAGTTTTTCCATACAGTTGCACGCCGCGTAGAAAAATCAGGCCGTGTGGTTGTGGTTGGTCGTACGCCAGAGAACATCACGGATATTGAATCTGCAATGGCTCAACGCTCGCTTGAAGGTTTTGTGAAGTCAGTGGGCAAAGAGTTTAAACGCGGTATCACAGCGCAGCTGATTTATGTTGAAGAAGGCGCAGAGCAAAACCTAGATTCAACCTTACGCTTTTTTACCTCAGCTCGTTCAGCTTATGTATCAGGACAAGTAGTACGCGTCAGTAAAGGCAGCTCAGTCGATGTTGACTGGAACCAGCCTTTGGGCGGCAAGACTATGCTAGTGACTGGCGCAAGTCGCGGTATTGGCGAAGCTATCGCTCGTGTATTGGCTCGTGAAGGGGCTCATGTTATCTGTCTAGATGTACCACAGCAGCAAGCTGACCTACAAAAAGTTGCTAGCGAAATCAGCGGCTCTGCTTTGACAGTAGATATCACTAGTGAAGATGCTGGGGCAGAAATCGCTGACGCTGCCCAAAAACGTGGTGGCCTAGATTCAATCATCCATAATGCTGGCGTGACTCGTGATAAGACGTTGGCTAAGATGGATGAGAAAAAGTGGAACATGGTCATCGATATCAACTTGGGCAGTATCGCTAGATTGAACCGCTACTTGTTGGACAATGACGTACTGAAAGAAAACGCACGTATCGTATGTGTGTCGTCAATTTCAGGTATCGCTGGCAACATGGGTCAGACCAACTATGCCACTTCTAAAGCTGGTGTGATTGGTTTGGTTAACGCAACTGCCAAGCAATTAGAAGACAATGCTAAAGGCATGACGATCAATGCAGTCGCTCCTGGTTTCATCGAAACCCAAATGACAGAAGCCATTCCATTTGCTATTCGTGAAGCTGGTCGCCGCATGAATTCAATGAGCCAAGGCGGCCTGCCAGTAGATGTGGCTGAAACTATTGCATGGTTCGCTTCACCTGCCTCTGGCGGTCTAAATGGCAACACGGTTCGCGTCTGTGGTCAAAGCTTACTTGGTGCATAATGTTGATTAATTGACAGGTATATGTGAGAAATAAGGTACAGATAGAGACAGTAGTTGTATCACATAAGCTATTATTTCTCGTTTGTATCACATATGCTTACGAAATAATCTTTGATAAAGTGTAATAAAGCTGCCCAAGGGTGGCTTTTTTATGATAAAAACACAAGAACCAATAGCCAAACTATTTTTTGCTATTAAAGATACTCATGAGGTTGATTAAATTTAATGCTTATTAGATGATTTAATAGTAGGCTTTAGTCAATGACTGCAGATTGTCTCTATATACGTTAAAGAACTTGTTCAAGCCACACTTAGGATGTACTTATGTCAGACAAACATTATGATGCGTTGCCAAAAGCGCACACCACTTATGCCAATATTGTCAAAAGCTTATTGCCTATCGGTAATGGTGGCAAGGTCAGTAGAGACCAGTTGCCACAATCTACTTACTATGTAGATGACTTGCATATCGATCAAGAAAATCTAGATGACTATCGCAAAATTTGCGGTTTTGCTGATGATGGTAAAGTGCCAGCGACTTACTTCTCGGTATTGTCACAGACGCTGCAGATGAACATGATGGTCAAAGAGCCGTTCCCATTTGCCATGTTAGGTCTTGTTCACGTTGATAATAGCGTCACCCAGTATCGCCCGATTGGAGAGCGTGAAACGGTAGCAATGTCGGTCACTTTTGATAACCTGCGTGATCATGCTCAAGGTCAGCAGTTTGACTTTGTCACTATCGTAAAGTCAGAAGATGAAGTCATCTGGGAAGGTACATCGACTTATTTATCACGTAGCAAGAAACCTAGCAGTAAAGATAAGAAGAGCGCGCCGCGTCCGGTCATGGTCAAGCCTGAAGTAAACGAAGCAGGTGTTCATAGCATTTTTGAAGTGCCAGAAGATATCGGTCGTCGTTATGCCTTTGTCTCAGGCGACTTTAACTTGATTCATTTGCATCCGCTATCAGCACGTGCGTTTGGTTTCCCTAAAGCGATTGCGCACGGTATGTGGTCAAAAGCTAAGTGTCTTGCTCTGATGGGTGATTTGCCTGATGCTTACACAATTGACGTCTCATTTAAGCTGCCTATCTTTTTGCCAGCTGAAGTAGAGCTGATTGCTGAGCCAGTAGCCCAGCTCAAAAACGTAGATGATACTTGTGAGTTTGGACTGTATAGCTCTAAAAACAATAAACCGCATTTGGCGGGTGTTGTAACCCTAAAGAGTGACAGCAAGTAGCATAAACATCATAAAGCTTCTATTTTAACAGCCATATTTAACGTACATATTTATTATTATGACTTCACAAAACATGCCTTCAGAAGAAAATGCGATAGACGTAGATCAAACAGAGAGCTCGATAGCAACCGATACGGTCGCTGCTAACGATAGCGGCGCTAACATGCATATTATTAGTGCCGATAATGGCATTGATTTGGCCGATATCTTTGAGCCTTATTTTCGTCCAGATGCAAACACTATCGTGTGCGGTGCATTAGATGACGAAAAAGTCGCGGCTTTAGCGAAAGCGGGCGTCGAGCTGGTTATCAACTTGCAGCCTGATGATGAGTTGAGCTTTGATGAGGCATCAGCAGTTGAGCGAGCAGGTATGCACTACGAACAACTGCCTATCAGCGGTGCTAAAGAGCTAAAGCAGCTTAAGATATTGGCGTTTGATAATGTATTACGCCAACATCATGGCAAAAAAATCGCTATGCACTGTGGGTCGGGCAATAGAGTGGGAGCTGCAATAGCGCTGAGGGCAGGATGGTTGCGTGGACGTAAGATGGATACAGCGATGGAACGTGGTCGCAGTCATGGTTTGACCAAGCTTGAACAAGAAGTTCATAACCGTTTGTTAGTACCGCGTTAACTAGATTTGTGGCGTTGAATATTAGTGCTGTCTTAGACGTTGGCAAACTCTAAAAATATCATCGAAATAAATAATAAAAAAGGCGACCAATAGGTGGCCTTTTTTATTGGCTCACAATTCATTTATACTGGTTCAAATATTTTATATAGCTTGTGTATTACTATCATCTTAAAAATAGAATAATTCATATCACTGGAGCAAGGTAATAATAATGGATCATAATACAGAAAATTCTAATATATCTATAAACGCTGACTTTCAAAACAAATTACAGCAATTACTGACAGATTTACAGCTTGATGATGCACCTGCTGGCGGGGCTGTGGCCGTGTATCAAGCAGGCCAGTGTATAGCACAAGCCAGTACAGGTATGGCACGTCCTGATATGCCGTGGCAGCCTGATACGTTAGCGATTAATTTTTCTACTGGTAAAGGGGTATTGGCAACGTTGGTTCATGTGCTAGTTTCGCAGCAACTGATCGAATATGACAAACCTATTGCCCATTACTGGCCAGAGTTTGCTGCAAATGGTAAAGACCAAATTACGTTGCGACAAGTCATGTCACATCAAGCCGATTTGTTTTCGATTCAAAGTATCGATGTCGACAGCGAGACGGTACTCGATTGGGATACGATGCTGCGCCACATTGCAGCGATGTCCATTACCTCTCCCGAAGATGCTACCAAGTATGACAGCGCTTATAGTGCATTAGTCTACGGTTGGGTATTGGGCGGCGTAGTAGATGCGGTCACGAATCTATCATTCGCTGAAGCACTGCGCCAGTATCTAACAGAGCCTCTGGGTATTGCCGACAGCTGCTATTTTGGTGTGCCAGATAGCAAAGTAGATCAGGTGGCAAAATTGGCCAAAGATTTTGAAGAAACAGAGGATACGAGCTCCCAATTAAAATCGAGACGCCAAAAACCAACCTTAAAAGTAGATTCTCAAGAGACTTTACGTACTTATGCAAGCTTACCTAGTTATCATTACTGGCAACAGAAAATGCTAAATGACAAACGTGCAGCTGAGACGCAAAGTAGCCTAGATGACAGCCTAGATAGCTCTGATATTGATAACGTGCAACCTGTATTAAATACGGCGCGTATTAATAGCTTATATTTCAATACCACTCAGCTTAATCTAAAAAACTATAAGGCGGCGCTGATACCTGCTGGCAAACATGCCCTTGATTATCATAACCGTCAAACATTACAGGCGGTCATTCCAGCGGCAAATGGTGTCGCTTCCGCTAAAGCACTGGCAACGATTTACGCAATGCTCGCTAATGGCGGTATATGGCAAGGAAATGCACTGATTGATAGTGCTACTTTTGAGCAGTTATCTACTCCGCAGGTTGAGGGTTTAGATGCGGTTATGCCAGCAGCTATGAAATGGCGATTGGGCTACCATAGATTATTTAGTTTGTATGCTAACAATGATGATACGGATAAGGGAATGAGTCCTGCTTTATCAGGATTTGGGCATATGGGGTATAACGGTTCGGTTGCTTGGTGCGACCCTGAGCGCCAATTGTCATTTGCTTTTATTCATAATTTTGATACCACTATGCTCAATGACGTTCGTCAGTTTGCGCTGACAGAAGCCGTCTTGAGCTGGGTAAAAGAGATACTTTAATTAGGCTAGTTTTAATCACGAATTGATTCTGTTTTAAATATAAGCAGCATTAATGTTAATGCTGCTCGTTTGGTGTCATTTTAAGCAATCTTGATGCGCTGAGACCATGGATAAAAATAGAAGTCAAAATGACAATTGAACAAACAATCCACAATTTAAGCGCATCTTCATCCGCGAAGAAACCTTGATTAAGCGCATAGGACAGATAATACAAAGTACCGATACCGCGAATACCCAAAGCTGATATCGCATATTTTTCAGTATGAGGTAAGTTCAATCCTGATAAGGCAATAAATCCACCAATCGGACGTATAAGTAGTAGGAAGGTAAAGCTAACGATATAGACACGCCATGTCAGCTCGACACCTGCCTGCAGCCCTTGACCTAGGAACATACCAAAGATAACTAGCACCAATGACATTAATAAGCCTTCTGATTGCTCAGCGAAATCATGCAGTTTTTGGTGATAAGTATGCTCACACTCCGAGCGACGAAATGCAAATGCGGCCACGAATACAGCGATAAAGCCATAACTGTGTACATACTCTGCAAGTCCATAGGCTAGTAGCGTCAACGCAATAACCACATAGCCTTGCGAAATGGTCGTCTCGCGAGTGTGTTTAGAAAACACGACTTTGGCCAATATTTTACCAACCAATACACCTACCACTACGCCTGCGCCAATCTTCCATAAGACATCATGAGTAAACCACGACCATAGCATATCGTAAGTAAAGGCTTTGCCCTCACTGAACGCTTCTGCGATCTTAATCGCTAGATACACAAACGGAAAAGCCAGACCATCGTTCAATCCTGCCTCTGACGTTAAAGTAAAGCGTGGTGTGTCTTCTCCTCCTGTATTGGGAGGTCCCACCTGAATGCTCGAAGCTAACACTGGATCAGTAGGCGCTAACACTGCACCTAACAAAATAGCTGCACCAAGGCTCAAACCAAACGCGTAATACCCCAAGACTGCCATCGCAAAAATACCAATAGGCATGGTAATGAGTAGCAGTCTTACTGTTGGTCGCCACAATCGCCAAGACAACTCTGTATCGATTTTAATACCAGCACCAACCAATGAGACCAATACAACAATCTCAGTCAGCTTTTCGATGAGTAAACCGTTATCAAGTGGGTCTAAAAAGGATAAAGACGTCCACCAGTAGCCCATCATCAGACCGAAGCTGACTTGGAGCATCGGTAATGAGATAGAGGTGCGCTTAAAAATAACAGGAAACAAGGCCCCGAGTAAAAAGGCAATCCCGCAGATTAATAAGAATAAGTTATATTTTTCAATCATAAGGTTTACGCACGTCGTTATGTTTTAAGGGTCGATTTTAAGAGGGTAATTTTAGATATTGATGACAATTAACAGCAATAGTTGATAGTCAGTCACGGATACCCTTTATCATGACGTCAAAATAAAATAATTACCGCAAAAAATAGTTATCAAAACGACAGCTACGTTGTTTTTTGGTGAAAAAAAGCCTGCATTGCGCAGGCTTAATATGTTTTTATCAGTATGTCTGGAGCATTGATAGCTTACAGACTAGCGCTCCACTTGACTCACGTCACGTACGGCACCAGTATCAGCGCTGGTAGTCATAGCCGCATAAGCACGTAATGCTGGCGAGACATGACGATCACGGTTGACAGGCTTCCATGCATCACGACCACGCGCTTCCATAGCTTCTCGGCGAGCAGCTAAGTCTGCATCGCTTACTTGCATATTGATGGTACGATTTGGGATATCGATATGAATACTATCGCCTTCTTCAACCAAACCAATCGCACCGCCTTCAGCAGCTTCTGGGCTAGCATGACCAATTGATAGACCTGATGTACCACCAGAGAAACGACCATCAGTCAGTAGGGCGCATTCTTTACCCAATCCTTTTGACTTGAGATAAGTCGTTGGATAAAGCATTTCTTGCATACCAGGGCCGCCTTTAGGGCCTTCGTAGCGAATGATGACCACATCGCCTGCAACGATTTGATCAGCCAATACCGCAGCAACCGCATCATCTTGTGATTCAAATAGTCGCGCACGACCAGTAAAGGTCAAGATGCTTTCGTCAACGCCTGCAGTTTTGACCACGCAGCCGCGCTCAGCGATATTGCCATATAGTACGGCTAAGCCGCCATCTGTAGAGTAGGCGTGTTTGGCACTACGGATACAGCCTGACTCACGGTTGACGTCGAGGTTTGACCACTCTTTTGATTGTGAGAACGCTTCTGTGGTACGTACGCCACCAGGTGCTGCAAGGAAGCGTGCGCGAGCTTCATGGTTGTCAGGGTTCATGATGTCCCACTTACCGATCGCTTCTTTCATCGTTGCGCTATGGATAGTCGGTACATCAGTTTTTAGTAACTCGGCGCGATCAAGTTCAGCAAGTAATGCAAAGACACCGCCAGCACGATGCACATCTTCCATATGGTATTTCTGTGAGGCAGGGGCTACTTTTGCCAGACAAGGTACACCGCGACTTAGACGGTCAATGTCAGCCATCTTAAAGTCAATCTCTGCTTCATTGGCCGCAGCAAGTAGATGCAAGATGGTATTGGTAGAACCACCCATGGCGATATCTAAGCTCATGGCGTTTTCAAAAGCAGCTTTGGTAGCGATAGAGCGTGGTAGTACAGAGTCATCATCTTGCTCATAACGACGCTTGGCTAATGAGACAATCGTACGACCCGCTTCTAAGAATAGCTCGCGGCGCAATGAATGAGTAGCTAGTAGTGAGCCGTTACCTGGTAAAGCTAGACCTAAAGCTTCGGTCAAGCAGTTCATCGAGTTTGCTGTGAACATACCAGAGCATGAGCCACAAGTAGGGCAGGCTGAAGCTTCGATAGCGGCGACGTCTTCATCACTGATGCTATCATCAGCAGCGTCCATCATCGCATCGACAAGGTCAAGTTTGCGAACAGCACTGCTGTCACTACTATCGGTATTGTGGCTCTTACCAACGGTACTGGCTAAGATTTTGCCCGCTTCCATTGGACCACCTGAAATAAACACCACTGGAATGTTAAGGCGCATGGCGGCCATCAGCATACCCGGAGTGATTTTGTCGCAGTTAGAAATACAAACTAGTGCATCTGCACAGTGGGCATTGACCATATACTCGACAGAGTCAGCGATCAAATCGCGGCTTGGTAGCGAGTACAACATACCGCTATGGCCCATCGCAATACCATCATCGACCGCAATGGTATTGAATTCTTTTGCAACGCCGCCTGCTTGCTCAATCTCACGGGCGACCAGTTGTCCAAGGTCTTTTAGATGCACATGGCCGGGTACAAACTGGGTAAAAGAGTTAGCAATCGCAATGATTGGCTTGCCAAAGTCGCCGTCAGTCATGCCGGTTGCACGCCATAATGCGCGCGCGCCTGCCATATTACGACCGCCGGTAGAGGTTTTTGAGCGATAATCCATGTGATATTCCTTACAAATAGGCGGGGTTGTTAAAATGTGCACCCTCAGTTTTAATAGGGATAGTGTGCTTTTTATAGAGAGTGAGTACTAGTGAATAATACTAATTCGTTACCATACCATTAGATATGAATAACTAAAAACAATATGCTAATAACAGTGAATTAATAATAACGAATTAATAATCACAAGTGATAAGCGAAAAAACAGTTGTTCAAAATAGCTACTCAATACGTTCTAATATGGCTTTGTCAAACCAAGGAAGATCGGCTTTGTCTGCTTCTAATTTTACAATGGCTGCAAGCGCATGAGTAGCCAGTAGCTGCTGATAATCACTACTAGCTTCAATCGTCAACAGTGACTCGGCAGGTAGTGCTTGCGTGTTAGGGTTTAGCTCGTCAATACTAATTAATATTTGCTTATTATTTTTATAAAGGACGTCTACACGACCAAAAAACTGCCAGTCTTTAAAAGCGGCAATAATAGCGTCGGCAGTATCTTTGGTATATATCTGCTGCGTCTCTTTACCCGTATTGGTCCAGTGTAGCCGTACAGCCAACTGCAATGCCTCACTAAAGACGACCAACGAGCCGATAATTTTCACATGCCAAGGGCTGGTCAGCAGCTCCTCGTCAATGCCGATTAATTTGGCAGCTTCATGAGCCGACATGGGTGTATTAAATTGAAGCAGTAACTCAGGAGTGAGTGGGTGCGTTTGTTTGATCGCATCATCTAAACTGTCATAGTGATACAAAAAAGGCAGTGGCAAATCTTGCGTGACAGTCTTCTTTATAATTTTACAATTGTGTATCTGCCAGCTGATGGCTTTATCAGTCAATGCTTCTGCTAATATGATAGCGTTCGGATCAATGGTTTGAGTACCACTTTCACTCTCAATATCAGAGTGTTCTTCCTGATTATCAAGGGTTGCAGCAGTATTATCCATATTTGTTTGAGTTGGCAAAGTAGGCAAATCCATAAACATAGCGTTATTAAAATAGAGGGTTAATATAACATTTTAAAGGCATGACTCGCCAATAAATTAGTGAGCTAGCATGGTTGGAATATGGCTTGATATTTTTCAAATTCGATTGTCATACTGACTTGTACTAAAGTCATATTTCGTCCACTATATGACAGACACTTTTATCTATTTTTGATAGCTATTAAGCTATTAATTAACTAATAATAAAACCCTTAAAGGAAGAAATAATGACTGAAGTAAATCAACAAACTGCTTATGATGACAATAATATTTTTGCCAAAATGTTAAATGGTGATATTCCGTATCATAAAGTGTATGAAGACGATAAAACCCTTGCTTTTATGGATATCATGCCGCAAGCAGAAGGCCACGTATTGGTGATACCGAAGCAAAAAGCTGTTGATTTGGCCGATCTTGAGCCAGAGTATGCCGCTGCTGTGTTAATGACGTCTAAAAAGGTCATGCAAGCCCAACGTCAAGTGTTCGAGCGTGAAGGTGTTATCCAAATGCAGTTAAATGGCTCACAAGCAGGTCAAACAGTCTTTCATTATCATGTGCACCTCATTCCATCAAGTATCCATGAATTGGGTCGTCATGCAGTAACCCAAGCTGATAACAATGATTTGGCAGATATTGCGCAGAAACTGGCGGCAGTGATTGATGCTTAGTTAGGAAACAGATTGCTTCTGTTTAGGTACAAAAAATATTGGTATTTATGAATTAGCGAGTATTTACAGGTTAGAAACTATTAAAACAGAGTACATATATAATTAAAAGGCAGCTAGCAAGCTGCCTTTTTTATTGTCTTGGTAATAGTCATGTAACATTCGTTAAAGTCATGTTACGAGTTGAACGCTTGTCTAGGGTTTTGGAAAAGAGTGTGATAATTATTATAACCATTCACACACATTTTCTAATCTTTGCCTTAATTAAAAATTTTCATAAAACGGCATCGTCAACTTTTGAGGATATTATCTTTCATGAGTAAATTACCTCGTTCGACTATTTTATTACCAGTCTTTGTACCTGCCGCCATTATTATGCTGCTATTGGTCATTGGTACGGCTATTAATCCTGAAGCAGCGGGTGCTCTGTTTAGTGATGTGCTTAGTTTTACGACTGAGACATTCGGTTGGTTTTATATGCTGGCAGTGGCACTGTTTTTGATGTTCATTATTGTACTGGCGTTTTCGTCTTATGGCAGTATCAAGCTAGGCCCTGATCATGCTGAGGCGGAGTACGGATTCCTTGAATGGTTTGCCATGCTGTTTTCGGCAGGTTACGGGATTGCGCTACTGTTTTATGGGGTAGCGGAACCAGTAATGCACTTTTCTAGTCCGCCAATGTCGGATCCGCAGACTATTGCTGCGGCAAAAGAGGCGATGCAAATAGCGTATTTTCATTGGGGTTTTCATATTTGGGCAATTTATGGTGTCGTTGGTTTATCACTAGCTTATTTTGCGTTTCGTCATGGTCTACCACTATCAATACGTTCGACGCTGTACCCGATTATTGGTGACAGGATTCATGGCCCTATCGGTCATACAGTCGATGTGTTTGCGATATTAGGTACGATGTTTGGTATTGCTACCAGTCTTGGCTTGTCGGTGTCGCAAATTAATGCGGGACTCAATTATCTATTGCCAGATATCATTCCAGTGAATACGACCGTACAGGTGATTGCCATTGCATTAGTGACATCAGCAGCACTGGTGTCCGTATTGGCAGGGATGGACAAAGGGGTAAAACGCTTATCTATTTTAAATATGCTATTAGCAACTGCATTGATGCTGTTCGTATTTGTTGTCGGTCCGACCATTTTTATTTTAAATGCCTTTATGGAAAATACGGGTAGTTATTTGGGTAATATCGTTGAGCGTACCTTTAGCTTACAAGCGTATGAGAATAGCGATTGGATCGGTAGCTGGACCTTATTTATCTTTGCATGGACGATTGCATGGGCCCCCTTTGTCGGTCTGTTTATTGCCAAGATTAGCCGTGGTCGTACCATCCGTGAGTTTGTACTCGGTGTGATGTTGGTGCCAACGTTCTTTACGTTCTTCTGGTTTTCTGTGTTTGGTGATACTGCCCTACATATGATTATGGTCGATGGCTATACCTCATTAATCAGTGAAGTACAAAACAACCAAGCGATTGCTTTATTTAAGTTATTAGAGCGATTACCGTTTACTGAATTTGTGTCGTCGTTGACCATTTTATTGATTATTACCTTTTTTGTGACGTCATCGGATTCTGGCTCATTGGTAATCGACTCGCTAGCGGCAGGTGGTCGCAGTGATACACCATGGTGGCAGCGTAGCTTTTGGGTAGTGACTGAAGGTGCTGTCGCAGCAGTATTGCTACTTGCAGGTGGTTTAGAAGCCCTACAAACAGCAGCTATCGTTAGTGCGTTACCTTTTGCCGTTATTATTCTGATCTCTATGTTTGGTATGTGGCGTGCGCTGCGTATCGAAGGACATCGTAATCAAAGCCTCGGTAATGACAACAGACTGCCGCCGCATTTACTCAAACCGTCTGCATGGCGCGAGCGTATTGATTATATGACCGATAAGCCAACGCGTGAAAAGGTCTTAAGTTATATCAAAGAAGTGGTTATGCCTTCGATGATGGAAGTGTCGTCTAAATTTGCAGAAACCGGCTGGACGACTGAAGTCAATTATGACGCGGTCAATAACCGAGCCGTATTAGAGCTACAGCGTGGTGACGATGTCGAGTTTTGGTATGAGGTGCGCTTATCTGAGCATGATGCGCCTGATTATTATACTGAAGACAGCGCAGATACCTTGCCACAAGAGCACCATCATCGCGCTGAGGTGTATCTACGCCGTGGTGGTCAGACCTATGACTTATACGGCTACAAATCTGAATCAGTGATTAATGACATCATCGATCAGTTTGAGAAGTATTTACATTTCCTCAATGTATCACCTGATAGCCTGCCGTGGCGCATGCAGGAGCATGATGATGACATCACACTAGAGCAGGGCAGTGTGCTTGATAAATAATGCATGAAATATATCAAAAACGAGTAATGCTTATGCAAGCTATTCACGTTAATCGCTTGCAATAAACGCAGGAATCCTTAGAATAACGGCTTGTTTTCCTTACAAATCAAGCCGTTTTTTTATGTCTATTGATTCTCCCATTTTACCTTCGTCCTCGACTTTGTCTGATCATCCGCTATTACAGCCATTAAATATCGGTGGCCTGACGATTGAAAATCGTTTGATGGTCGCACCGATGGCAGGCGTGACGGACAATCCTTTCCGCCGATTGTGCAAATCATTTGGCGCAGGTCATGCGGTCAGCGAAATGATCATCGCTGATACGGCCCTTTATGCACGCAAAAAATCCTTGTACCGTGCCAATTTTGACAATGAGATTGCGCCTATTTCGGCACAGATAGCAGGTGCTGAGCCGGACAAACTGGCTGAAGCGGCACGATATCAGATTGATAATGGTGCACAGATTATCGATATCAATATGGGCTGTCCGGCCAAAAAAGTTTGTCGTAAGCTGGCAGGCTCTGCATTGTTGCAAGACGAAGATTTGGTCGCGCGATTGTTAGATGCCACGGTCAATGCCGTTGATGCACCTGTCACGCTAAAGACACGTCTAGGTTTTGAAAACGGTCGTGAAAACATCTTACGAGTCGCCAAGCGTGCTGAGCAGGCAGGCATTGCAGCGATTGCTATTCATGGCCGTACACGTGAAGACATGTATACAGGCAATGCACGATATGAGCTAATACGCGAAGTCAAAGAAAGTATCAGTATTCCTGTCATTGCCAATGGCGATATCGATAGCGCACAAAAAGCCCAACACGTGTATGAGATGACAGGCTGTGATGCGGTGATGATTGGGCGTGCTGCACAAGGGCAACCGTGGATATTTCGCGATATTGAGTATTTTTTGCGTACTGGCGAGCGCCCAGAGGCACCGAGCGTTAGTGAGATAAAAGAGATCGTACTGGCCCATTTGCAAGAGCTTTATGATTTCTACGGGGAGTACTCAGGCTGCCGTATCGCTCGCAAACATATCGCATGGTATACGACAGGTATTCCAAACTCTAACGCCTTTAGACAGGCGATGTATGGTGAAGAAAGCACGGCTGGACAGTTTAAAGTGGTCGAGACTTTTTTGCAGGCGCACGAGTAGTAATCGTTTAAATTTTGTTTTATAAACCAGTGCTAATCATGTCTATGCATCGCTTTTTGATGGCATTTTTATCCAACAGCTATGCTTTATCAATTGGCACAGTATGATTATCAGTATCAGACGGTTTATCAGGCGCAGGTTTTCTATTTTGCCAAGGGAATCGACCTTCTAGTTCAACCTGTAATGATAAGCTTAAAAAGGTTCGAATCAGTACGATAAAACCTAGCACCAGTACGCTGCGTAGCGATGGCTCGGTGACGACAGTAGCCACGATATCAGCGGCGATTAGTACCTCTAACCCCAACAATATAGACTTGCCTACGGTCTGTCTGATCTCTACATAAGTATCATTATTAAAATGACCAGACGCTCGAAAAGCTCTATATAAAGCAAGAAATAGTCCAAAAAACATAATGAGGACGCCAATGACTTCGATCATTTTGGCAATTAAGTCGATATAGTGAGTTAGTGTGTCTATCAAAGCAGGTACTCCTCGTAATGGATTAGAAAAAAGCATAGCACTTAACACTTAGTACTTAGTAATTAACAACAAGCTAAAAATGTATTTATAAATATTTATGTTGACGACGAAATTTGTAAAAGTTCCGTTAGCTAACGCCCACTATGGTTTTGTTCACTCCCTACGACATTTTTTTGCTATGCTATAACCGAATGCCAATAACTATAGAATAAACGAAAAGGACTTTTTATGGCCAATCTCTCGAAAAAAGCAATTACCAAAGCTGTCAAAGGTAAGAATATTATCATCACAGGTGCTTCAAGTGGTATCGGTGAGCGTACGGCTTTTTTGCTCAGTGAATGCGGCGCGCATGTTATTTTGCTGGCCCGTACTGAAGATAAGCTAAAAATGGTCCAGGAAAATATTGAAACACTTGGCGGCGCGGCCAGCTACTATCCATGCGACCTTACCAATATGGATGAGATTGAAAAAACCAGTGAAAAGATTTTGGCTGACTTTAAGCATGTTGATGTACTAGTCAACAATGCGGGTCGTTCGATTCGCCGTTCAGTGCATGAATCGGTCAACCGTTTTCATGATTTTGAACGTACCATGGAGATTAATTATTTTGGCGCCGTCAAAATAATTCTTGGCTTCTTGCCGACGATGATTGGTCGCCAGACCGGTCAAATCGTGAATATCTCTTCAATTGGGGTGTTGGCAAACAGCCCTCGTTTTTCAGCGTATGTCGCGTCAAAGGCTGCCTTAGATGCATTTAGTCGCTGTTTGGCTGCTGAAGTTAAAGGCGATAACATCAAAGTGACCAATATCTTTATGCCACTTGTGCGTACCCCGATGATTGCGCCAACCAAGCTATATCGCTATATGCCAGCACTGATGCCTGACGAAGCAGCGATGATGGTCGCAAAAGCCATCGTTCATAAGCCAAATAGTATTGCTAGTAATATGGGCAAATTTGCATCAGCGACTTATTCACTAGTACCAGCCTTTAACGTTGGCGTCCAGTCCATTGGTTATCGTATTTTCCCAAGTTCGACCGCTGCGCAAACGACTGATAGCAAGCCTAACCTTGCTCAGCGTGCCTTCGCTAAAATCCTTCCTGGTGAGCATCACTAGAATCGATGTGTTATCAGGCTCAAATTTGAATAAGAAGGATACTACGGTATCCTTTTTTTATGCCTTAAAAATATTCTTAAGCAGTATAAAAGCCTTCTTCGCCGCCAGTATGGGAAGGGGTTAGTTATACGTTAAATGAACCCTTAAAATTTCCGCTGTTAAATTTCCTTTATATCTAAGTTTCAGTAAGATGAATGAAATTCATCTTATGTTTAAATTGTATCGTTTTTATTCATGTTTAGATTTCGGTATGATTCACCTCATACACAGATTTGGTTTTATCTCAGATAAATAAGGTAGCGGATCACCATGAGTAAAGAATTCAATTGTTCAATTAAGCACATTCGTTTTGACGAAAACTATCAGCCTGCAGATAGCACGCGTTTGACGACTAACTTTGCAAATTTGGCACGCGGCGAGCACCGCCAAGAGAACTTACGCAAAACGTTAACCATGATCAATAACCGATTCAATGCATTGGCGCATTGGGACAATCTGACAGCAGATCGTTATTCTGTTGAAGTTGATATCATCTCTGTCGATCTAGATGTTAAAGGCAATGGTCAGACATTTCCTATTATCGAAACGCTAAAAACCACGATTGTGGATCACAAAGAAAACAAGCGTATCGACGGTATGGTTGGCAACAGTTTCTCCTCTTACGTGCGTGACTATGATTTTAGTATTGTGTTACCAGAGCATCGCGACAAAAACCTAGCATCCATAACGCCAGATAATTTTGGTGAGTTGCATGGCAAATTGTTTCAATACTTACTGAACTCAGAGGCTTACAACGCTCATTTTCACAAAAAACCAGTGATTTGCCTGAGCGTGTCAACCAGCAAGACTTACTATCGTACTGTCAATCAGCATCCTGTATTGGGCATTGAATACAAGCAAGATGAATACTCGTTGACCGACGACTACTTTCATAAAATGGGCTTAACGGTACGTTATTTTAAGCCTGAGGGTAGCGCCGCGCCATTAGCGTTTTATTTTGCAGGGGATTTGCTAAGTGATTACACCGATCTTGAGCTGATTAGTGCAATCAGTACTATGGAGACCTTTCAAAAGATCTACCGTCCTGAGATTTACAACGCCAACTCAAGCGCTGGACAAGTGTATCAACCTAGCCTGAATTACCAAGATTATTCATTGACTCAAGTAGTCTATGACCGCGCTGAACGCAGTCAGATGGCAGTGACCCAAGGCAGATTTACTGAGACGCATTTTATCAAGCCGTATCAAACCATCCTTGAGGAATGGGCTGCAAACTATGATGTAACAGGCGATACTGCTCAAAAAGAAGCCGCTGACAAGAAAACGGCTAGGAAGCAAGCAGCTTAACTGAGCATCACTCATCAACATAATAAAAAATAAATTAATTAGAAGATAAATCGTATGAAATTATTATTACCGACGTCTACCGCTGGCAGCTTACCAAAACCTTCTTGGCTAGCAGAACCAGAGAAAATTTGGTCACCTTGGGCGTTAGAGGGCGAGCAGTTGCTTGAAGCCAAGCAAGATGCGCTGCGTGTATCATTGCAAGAACAACAGCATGCAGGGATTGATATTGTCAGTGATGGCGAGCAGACCCGTCAGCACTTTGTGACGACATTCATCGAGCACCTTGATGGTGTTGACTTTGAGAAGCGTGAGACGGTCAAAATTCGTAATCGCTATGATGCGAGTGTGCCGTCAGTTGTCGGTGCCGTGAGCCGCCCGAAGTCCGTGTTCGTTGATGATGCCAAGTTTTTACGTCAGCAAACCGATCAGCCAATAAAATGGGCGTTGCCAGGGCCGATGACGATGATTGATACGTTATATGACGGTCATTATAAAAGCCGTGAAAAATTGGCTTGGGAATTTGCTAAAATCCTGAACCAAGAAGCAAAAGAATTAGAGGCGGCTGGCGTTGATATTATCCAGTTTGATGAGCCTGCATTTAACGTGTTCTTTGATGATGTGAACGACTGGGGTATTGCGACTTTAGAGCGCGCCATTGAAGGCCTAAAATGTGAGACAGCTGTCCATATTTGCTACGGCTATGGCATCAAAGCCAATACTGATTGGAAAAAGACACTGGGCTCAGAGTGGCGCGAATACGAAAAAGCATTTCCTAAACTGCAACAGTCGAAAATCGATATCATCTCACTGGAGTGTCAAAACTCACGTGTGCCCATGGATCTGATTGAATTGATTCGTGGTAAAAAAGTGATGGTTGGTGCCATTGATGTGGCAACCAACACTATCGAGACACCAGAAGAAGTGGCAGATACGCTACGCAAAGCGCTACAATTTGTCGATGCTGACAAGCTGTATCCTGCGACTAACTGCGGCATGGCACCTTTGTCTCGCCAAGTCGCACGTGGTAAGCTCGCAGCACTAAGCGCTGGTGCTCAAATCGTTCGTCAAGAACTGACTGCTTAGAGTCTAGCCGTTTAGGAAATTCTATTTAAGGAATTTCCTTTGCAAAACTAAAATTGAAGCACAATTTTTTAACGTTATTTTTTAACGTTATTTTTAACGTTTCTCGGGATTGAAGCAATGATTAAAGATAGGATTGACGCGACCGACTTTAGAGATGCCATGTCTTTGCTAACGACTGCAGTCAATGTGGTGACCACAGCAGGTGAAACGGGCGTACATGGGTTTACAGCATCGGCAGTATGTAGTGTCACAGACACACCGCCGACCTTGCTGGTCTGTATGAATCAAACGTCTCGGTCACATAGCTACTTTCTGGAAAATAAGGTTTTAAGTGTCAATGTGTTAGGCGCGCAACATGAGCAGCTATCCAATGCTTTTGCCTCTAAACTGTGTTCAGAAGAACGATTTGAATATGGTTCTTGGACACAATTACAAACAGGCGCTCCTGTGTTGGAGGATGCCTTAGTCAGCTTTGATTGTGAGATTGAACAAATTCAAGAAGTCGGCACGCATAGCGTCTTTATGTGCCGCGTTGTTGCTATCAACCAGTCTGAGCCACAAGGCGGAACTGATGAAGGGTTGGTTTATTTTAACCGTGCCTATTCTAGAGTAGGGCAAGTAGAGCTTATTTAATCTAATACCTATTATTCAACACCTAAGCCTATGGGCTATTGCTCGTGCAATATTGAGCAGTCGTTTAACTATAATTATCATCTCATTCAATCTAAATAAGAAGTAACTATCCTGTGGAATTAATAACTTTTTTAATAATAGGGGCGCTAGCAGGATTTGCTGCGGGGCTATTTGGAGTGGGCGGTGGCACTATTATCGTACCACTGCTATTTATCGTCTTTACACAAATGGGTTACAGTCCTGACAGTATTATGCACTTGGCCTTGGGTACTTCACTGGCGACTATTATCGTTACATCCATAAGCTCGCTCATGGCGCATAACAAAAAGGGCGCGGTCATGTGGCCTGTCTTTAAAAATCTGACGCCAGGCTTAGCAATAGGGTGCTTTTTAGGGGCGGGGATCGCAGGACAGATATCTGGGTTGTATCTCCAGTTGATTGTTGGTGTGTTTTTGCTTTGGGTTGCTTATAAAATGTTTATGGGTGGTAAGAAGAAAGCAAATAACGATGCTAGCAATGTCCATATAGCCTTGCCTTCAAAGCCTAAACAGCTAGCAGCAGGGGCGGGTATCGGTATCGCTTCTGCTATTTTTGGGATTGGCGGTGGTAGCTTAACCGTACCTTATCTCACCCGTTACGGTGTAGTGATGCAAAAAGCCGTTGGAACCTCAGCCGCTTGTGGATTGCCTATCGCGATTGCAGGTGCGCTAGGGTTTATGTTCTTTGGCATGCAAGCTCAAGTCGACGTGCCCAATACGATTGGCTTTGTTCACATCTATGCTTTTTTAGGCATTAGCATCATGAGCTTTTTCATGGCCAAGCTAGGCGCAAAAGTCGCTCACGCATTATCGCCGCAGTTGCTGAAAAAATGCTTTGCAGTACTGTTGACCGTCGTAGGCTGTTACTTTTTATATAAAGGATTGTTCTAAGTGATTTGAGATTAATGGACGCTTGAAAAGATTCAAGGGCAGGTTTTCAATTAGCATACCGACTAGCTACATTCTTAAATTGTAGCTAGTCGGTATGCAGTTTTATAGAAGGTATGTTGATTCAGTCCTTTATTTAGCTAAATCACTTAACCAAATACTCGCCATAATATCAAAAATATTCCTATCATCAAGACAGCGATCACGAGCAGTCGTTTTAGCCAATAAGGTAGTAGAGGTTTCTTGTAGCCTAAGTCATTCAATTGACTATCGACACCATCTTGCAGCCCCTTAAACCCTTGACTCTGTTTGGTGGTTTTAACACGGTTTTTTACCAATGGTCCAGGCTCGTCTTCCTCTTGCTCTCTATCAAAGCTGATGGCTTGATTTGGAATGCCTTGTTTACTAGCGATGGTGTTGAGCTTCTGTTGTTGCTTTACTTTCAGCTGGGTCTCATAAGCATCAATTCTACTTTTGGCTTCATCCATACTGATATTTTCGTCTGCCGCCAAAGTTTTAATGGCCATTACTAGGTTGTTTTTTTCGACCATCATAATGACGTCTCTTGGCAACTTGGTATTGACCGGTTTTGCGCTAGGGTCGGGGTTAAACATGACTGTCCTTATTACGGAGTATAAGTGTGAATGAGTAATATGCTCATTATAACCATGTTAGATAATCAATGTTCAAGCAAAAAAATACCGCGGCCACTATGGTGACTGCGGTATTTTATTATTTATCGTTATTGGCAGTTTTGCCAATATTTGATAATTATAGATCTTTCCAACGTTGGATAGACTCTTTGATGACTTCTTTCGCTTCTGCGACATCGCCCCAAGATTCAACAACCGTCGTACCAGCTTTTTTCAGGTCTTTGTAATGGCTGAAATGGAACTCTAACTGGTTGATTAACTGCTTTGGTAGGTCTTCTAAGCTGTTGTAAGCATTGCCTGTATCACGGTCATCAGCAGGTACGACAACGATTTTGTCATCTACTTCGCCATCATCAACAAACTTCATGACACCGATAACTTTGGCTTTTAAGAAAATACCAGTCGGTAGTGGCTGCTCAGTCAATAGCAATACGTCAAGCTCATCGCCGTCTTCGTCAAGTGTTTGTGGGATGAAACCATAGTTACAAGGTTTGGCAAAAATCTGTGGATCAATACGGTCAAGCTCAAATACTGCTAATTCGCGATTCCACTCAATTTTATGGCTGCTACCAACTGGGATCTCTACTACTACGTTGATGATGCCGCCGTCTACGTCGCCTGCGTCCAAAATTTTGTTAAAATCTGCCATAAAATGCTCCAATTTGCTTTTGTTTTAAATGTTTGAATAAGGGGCTGAGCTAGGGATCCAGCAAGGATAGTTGCTGCGTCCGATTTGTACTGCATGCGATTATAGCAAGTTTGTACTGAATTTTCTCTTAATGCTTAAGTCTAAGCGTGCAAGATATTATGCAAAAAAAGATTATGCAAAAATAGGCTCAAAATTTACTTAGGCGCGATAGCTCGCAACTCAATCAGACCAGCATGGCGCTTGGCGATGTTATCAATAAGTTTTTGAGTGACTGTCTCATAGCTGAATGAATCGCTCATTTGCTGTTTAGACTGCGCCTCTAGCTCTGTTTGCTCTGAATCTGTCTGCATGGCTACAAAGTCAGACAGTCGCAACATTTGCATGCCGGCATAGCCACAAGGATTGATGGCGTTAAATGAAGACAAGTCACAATTTAAATTAATCGCAATGCCATGGTAGCTAAAGCCATGCTTAATCTTAAAGCCTAGCGAGGCCATTTTGCCAAGCATAATCTTGTTATCAAGATTGCTATTGTCTGTAGCGGTGCTGTCATCTGTTGCAGCAGTATCTGCATATAGGTAGACACCAGGGGCATCGCGGCGCGCATGAGCACTGATATTGTCGCTATTAGATGGTGAGCTACGCAAACAGTCATTGATGACATCTTCTATCGCTTGCTCAGCATGGGAGACAAGATTGCGCACACTCCATTTGAGGCTGTCTAAATCAAACAACCAATAGATTACTAACTGCCCATGACCGTGCCATGTCACCTGACCACCGCGATCGGTCTTGATGATAGGCGTATCAGTGCGCTGTAATATGTGCTCTTCTTTGCCTGCCTGTCCAAGCGTGTAGACATCGTTATGATCGACAATCCATAATTCATCAGGCGTACGTAGGCCTTGTTGCTTTTTTAGATCGATACGTTCGAGGGTGCGTGCCAGCATCGCATCGAGAGTAGGGACATAATCGGCCGCTGATAGAGATTTGCTGACAAGCGTATCATTGAGGAGTTGTGTGTCATTTTGCATGAGAGTATCTGTCTTATTATTATCAAGTTTAAAATAAATAATGTTCATCGGTAGTGTAGCAGTTTTGGCGACTATCGCCCAAAGATATATACTGTCGCAATGTCTGCAAGTGGCGTAAATGCTAATAATAAACAGCTAGCAATTGATGACGAAATAATAGGTATAGAACAGTGGCAAGTGGTTCATAGCGGTACTGCTAGTACAGACGCAGTAGTCAACCAAAGGTGCTGTTCATTGCTCAGTCGATGCGCTACATTAAAGTATGATGAATGGAATCTGATGAAATTTATAGTCAGAGTAGGTTATCAAAGAGCGCACCTGACTAGAAAGATAGAGCCTCTAACCCAATATAATGTAGTGACTACAAACCTTATGACTATTACTATGATTATGACAAGGAAGACAAATGACAGATAGCAACCAAAGCGCTCATGAGCAGCCAGTGACCGAGACAGGTTTTGCGCTGCAGCGTGTGCCTGAAGCACTAAGTACGGCGACGACTATCGATGAGATGAAAGCGCAATTTTCACGCTTGCAAATGTTAAGCCGTACCCAGCCAATCAATGATTGGGGCACACGTACGACGCAGCTAGACAATCTAGAAGTGATGCTTAGCGATAACCAAGAGAGTTTTGCAAAGGCGATTAGTGCAGACTTTGGCTATCGTAGCCAGTCAGAGACGCAGTTTGCTGAGTTGTTTCCTAGCTTTACCGGTATTAGCCACGCCAAGAAACACGGCAGAAAATGGATGAAAGCCCATCGTGCGCCGATTTCAGCGCTATATATGCCAGCCCATAATGAAATCCAGCCTCAGCCATTGGGTGTGGTCGGTATCATGGTGCCTTGGAACTATCCGTTATTTTTAGCAATCGGCCCGATGATTGATGCAATCACCGCGGGCAACCGCATCATGGTCAAGATGAGTGAAGCTGCGCCGCAATTTGCTCAGACGTTTGCTGACGCCATTGCTCGTTATTTTTCGCCAGATATGATCTGTGTGGTGCTCGGTGAAGTCGAGATTGCAGCCGCCTTTAGTGAGTTACCGTTTGACCATCTGCTGTATACCGGATCGACTGCGGTGGGCAAAAAAGTCATGGCTGCCGCTGCACCAAATCTAACGCCAGTGACGCTTGAGCTTGGTGGTAAATCACCAGTGATCGTACTAGATGATGCCAATCTAGAGTCTGTCGTCAATCGAGTGATGATGGGTAAGACACTAAATGCTGGACAGACGTGTATTGCGCCAGATTATGTCTTGATTCAGCGCCAATACCATGACCAGTTTATCGAACTCGCAAAAGAGTGGATGACCAAGCATTATCCTGATATCGAAGAAAACCCAGATTATTCTCGCATTATTAATGGTGAGCAGTTCAAACGGGTAAAAGGCTATCTAGATGCGCTAACAGGCGGCGAGTTACATGCGTTAACTGCCGTTGAATCTAATATAGAGACCCGTTTAATGCCGCCAGTCATCGTCAGCGAGCCTGAGCCTGACAGCGACCTCATGCAAAATGAGATTTTTGCCCCGATTTTGCCGCTGATGCATTATGAGACGCTTGATGATGCCATTTACTTTGTGAACTCGCGTCCACGGCCATTGGCACTATATGTGTTTAGTGACAATTACAGCAGTATCGAAAACGTGCGTAACAATACGGTCTCGGGTGGCTTATGTATCAACGAAGTTTTGATACATGTGGCTCAGCATGACTTGCCGTTTGGTGGCGTGGGTGACTCTGGTACTGGCGCATATCATGGTAAGGCTGGCTTTGAACGCCTCAGCCATATGAAGCCGATTTTTGTACAAACCAAGCTCAATGGTCTGAATTTATTATTGCCGCCTTATGGTGGACTGTTTAAAAAGGCAATGGCGTTGTTCTTGAAATAACTGTCTTTAAGATAACCGCTTTTAAAATGACCGTTCTTAAAATAATTGTCTTTAGAGTAACTGTTTTTGAAGTAGACGTTTTATAGTAGCTATAGAAATTAATAGTGACCTTTTTAATCGATATCATGACCAATAGCATCTATCTAGATAGGTGCTATTTTTTTGTCTAAAATATGACTTCTCAAATATAGATTTCTAAAATTAAGAGCGACTTTTCATAAGAGCTTTATCAAAATTATCGTAAATTTATATACTGCGTTAATCGACAAATAAGCGTTTGTCATCACTTCTATAAATCGCTACACTTTGTAGTAAGTCTAAACAACAGTAGATAGTAGCTGAATGGTCTATGGCTAGCCTTGGTAAACATGATATAGACCTTTCAGCTGATTTTTAGTTCTATTGTTCTAATAGTGATTTCATGCCTATACAACATAATAATAGGAAAGAGTATGCGCCAATGGATTGCATTAAGCTTACTGTGGATGAGCGCGTTACTACTGCCTTTATCGGCGTCTGCTGCCTGCAATTCAACGATTAAATTTGGGGCACTAACCTGGGAGAGTGGGCAGTTCACCTCCGGCGTACTCAGACATATCGTAGAAGATGGATACGGTTGTACGGTAGAAGAAGTGCCAGGAGCAGGGCCTGCACTTGATACAGCGCTATCACAGAATGACATTCAGGTCATCGGGGAGCAGTGGGTTGGCCGTTCGCCAATCATGGAAAAAGCCATTGAGCAAAATAAAGTGGCCATCATCGGTGATACGCTAAAAGGTGGTGCAACTCAAGGCTGGTATGTCCCAAGATATGTATTGGAAGAAAACCCAGGACTTCGCAGCTATCAAGATTTGCCTAAATATACTGAGCTATTTAAAGACCCTGAAGATCCTGGTAGATCACGCTTTATGAACTGTCCCTCTGGTTGGACGTGTGAGATTTTCAACACACGTTTGCTAAAAACCACCGGTCTAGACAGCCTCTTTAACAACGCACACCCTGGCACGGGTGCTGCTCTCGATGCCGAAATTGCCTCCGCTTTCGAGCAGCATAAGCCACTGTTGTTTTACTACTGGCAACCCACTGGGCTAATGGCAAAATATGACCTTGCGCCATTAGAGTTCCCAGCTTATGAGGATGCTTGTTGGCAAAATCTGCTGCTCGCTGATGGTAAGATGGATTGTGTGTCAGGATTCCCAGTATCGCCGTTAGGTATTGCCGTTTCTACTCCATTTATAGAATCTAATCCTGAACTAGCAGCTGTCTTTGAAAAGGTGCAATTTACCTCTGATGAGCTAAACGGTGCTATCTTGGAGATGAGCGAAAGTAAACGCACTGGCGATGAGCAGGCCATGGTTTTTTTGCGTGACAACCCAGAGGTTTGGCAAGCATGGTTATCCGATGAGGCTGCTACCAATCTCGCTACCAAGTTAGGCCTTAGCTCAACGGGTGCTATCTCTACAGAAGCAACTGCATCTAGTATCAATCAGTCAGCGCTCGCATCAAGCTTTCCTTCATGGTCACTTGAGACCCCGCTCAATAACGCTTTAGCAAATGTGGTCCAAAACTATGGTGACGTATTTCGTACTATTAGCACGATGGCGCTTACTTATCTGCTATTACCCATTGAACGATTATTAACGGTTATTCCGCCTTGGCTGATTATTGCATTTGTGACTGTGCTTGGCTGGCTTGGTGTCCGCAAGATTTGGTTCGCGCTGGCATGTGGTGCAGGGCTATTTTTGATAGGTGCTTTTGGTTTATGGGGCGCACTGATCGATACTTTAGCGCTGCTTATCGTATCGGTACTGGTCACGGTGGTGATTGGTATTCCTATTGGTATTGCTATGTCAGGTAGCAAACTGCTACGCAAGATAGTGACGCCAGTGCTAGATATCATGCAGACCATGCCGAGTTTTGTATATCTCATACCAGTACTGATGTTGTTTGGTATTGGTAAAGTGCCTGCGTTATTTGCGACTGTGATTTATGCACTGCCACCCTTGATTCGTCTGACGACATTAGGGATTACACAAGTCAATCATGAAATGGTTGAGGCAGGCCGCTCTTTTGGTAGTAAGCATTTACAGCTACTTCTCTGGATTAAATTGCCACAAGCATTGCCCAGTATTATGGCAGGTATCAATCAGGCCGTCATGATGTCACTTGCCATGGTGGTATTGGCCTCAATGATTGGTGCTCCTGGGCTGGGTGAAGATGTATTGCAGTCTATCCAAACGCTCAATATCGGTCAGGGTCTACAAGCAGGTACGGCCATCGTTATTGTTGCTATTATCATTGACCGTATTACGCAAGCATTTGGTCAAGGTAAGCGTACCCGTCAAAAAAACATCGAAGCAGGCAGACGTCCGATTGGGTAGAAGGTTGTGTAATGGTGGCATATGACTGAAACCATGGTAATCGACCGAAGCCCTGATAATAAAAACCACGTGAATAGTGAGAGCACCGATGAATCATATTCAACTAAAAAATATCAGTAAGATTTATAATGCCAGTAGCACGCAAGCACAGTCTGCATTGGCATTGCTGGCTGAGGGTATGGATAGCATCAAAGTAAAAGAGCAAACGGGCTATTCAGTTGGTCTGTATGATATCAATCTAGATATCAAGGCAGGCGAGTTGCATTGCATCATGGGTCTGTCAGGCTCAGGAAAATCAACGCTAATACGCCATATTAATCGTTTGATAGATCCAACCAGTGGCGAGATATGGGTAGATACTGCTCTGAATAGAGAACATGCGACTCACACAACAGCTGATAGGCAATCAGCGACAGATAATGTAAGTACGGTAGTAGAAGAAAGCTCTGCTACGGCTATTAATATTTTAGCGCTCAACGATAAGCAGTTGCAGCATTATCGTCAGCAGACAGTCAGTATGGTTTTTCAGCATTTCGGCTTAGTGCCGCACATGACGGTCATACAAAATGTTGCTTATGGTCTGCGTGTCCGAAAGATGAGCGCAAACGAGCGACATGAAACGGCTCGACATTGGCTTAATGAAGTCGGTCTATCAAATTTGGAGAACAGCTACCCTGATGAACTCTCAGGTGGTATGCAGCAGCGCGTTGGTCTGGCTCGTGCTTTGGCAACGGATAACCCAATTTTACTAATGGACGAAGCGTTCTCTGCGCTTGATCCGCTCATTCGCGCTCAGCTGCAAGACCAACTACTCGAATTGCAAGATCGATTGAACAAAACCATTGTATTTATTACTCATGATATTGATGAAGCTGTCAAAGTAGGTCAGCGCATCAGTATGTTAAATGGTGGTCGACTCATACAAACGGGCACACCAAGCGAGTTGCGGCATAATCCTGCTGATGACTACGTCGAGCAGTTTATGAGTGCAAAAGCGTAAGCCGTGATAACCATTTATGGATAGATTTTCTGGATAAACTTATACAATGTTCTTATAAATGGTTTAAGTAATCGCAATCGTTTTATTGGGATTCACTGTCATTTTTCAGCAATCAAAAGTGAACTCTGAAATAAATACCAAACTTCGTTATACTGAACGGCTTATCGATGGCTCATAATGAATGAGCGTGTATTGTTTATCGTCCACATATGATGTCGCTTTGTCTATCAAATGACGTTTGTTTCTTATTTTGCACTTTTAAGGCCATAGCATGACCGTTTCTTATGCACCTATTATTACTTCATTGCTTGATAATGATTTGTACAAATTTACGATGTTACAAGCCATGCTGCATCAGTTCCCGCAAACCCATGGTGTTTATCGCTTTCGCTGCCGTAATAACAAAGATGCAGCCTATCCGTTGGCTGATATCCAAAAAGATCTAGAGCAGCAACTAGACAGCTTATGCGAATTGCGCTTTTTGCCAGATGAGCTAGAGTACTTACGTAGCTTACGCTTTATTCGCTCAGATTTCGTTGACTACCTAGAGCTGTTTAAGCTAAAACGCCGCTTCATTACGGTAAGTACAGACGATAAAGGTCGCCTGTTTATCGATATCGAAGGGCCGATGATTCAAGCGATGTTTTTCGAAGTATTTGTACTGGCTATTGTTAATGAGCTGTATTTTAATGCGCTATCTAATGACAGCGTGATTGAAGAAGGACAACGTCGCCTCGATGCAAAAGTAGCGCTATTACATCAGTATGCCGAAAAGCAAAACCAGTACGGTCAGGATATGCCGCCATTTATAGTCGCTGATTTTGGCACGCGTAGACGCTTTAGTCGACGCTGGCAAGCACACGTAGTGGAAACGTTACATAAAGCCGAGCCAAAGATAGTTGGTGGTACATCAAACGTATATTTGGCCAAGCAATTAGGAATGACGCCAATAGGCACCATGGCGCACGAGTTTATGCAGGCGTTTCAGGCATTAGATGTGCGTCTGCGAGATTCACAAAAGGCAGCACTTGAAGCGTGGGTGCATGAGTACCGTGGCGACTTGGGTATTGCATTGACAGACGTAGTCGGTATGGATGCGTTCTTACGTGATTTCGATTTGTATTTTGCTAAACTATTCGACGGTCTGCGTCATGATAGCGGCGACCCTTATATTTGGGGCGATAAGGCGATTGCCCATTATGAGAAGCTAAAAATAGATCCAAAAACCAAGATTCTAACCTTTAGCGATGGGTTAGATTTAGAGAAGGCATGGGAGTTGCATCAATACTTTAAAGGTCGCATTAGAACTAGCTTTGGTATCGGCACCAATTTGACCAATGATATGGGCATTACGCCGATTAATATCGTGCTTAAATTGGTAGAGTGCAATGGTCAGCCAGTCGCTAAGCTGTCTGATAGCCCAGGCAAGACCATGATCAATAACGACACGTATCTTGCCTATCTGCGCCAAGTCTTTGAGGTTGATGAACCTGAGTAAACAGAATATCAAACGGTTGCGTTGCCAAATGTGCCAAATGAGATTGATGCGCTTGGTTTGTCCAAACAGCTGCTATCTAGTGGCTGTTTTTCGTTTAACTATCAACACTGCTGGTAGATTTTTCTTCGGCAAAGGCGGCGTCTAATGCTTGCTGTACAGCATTGATACGAGTCTCGCAAACGCGATAAGCGGCAATAGACTCTTCGACCGTTGTCATTAGATTATCAATATCAGGCTCATCCTGTTGCTGTAGTTCAGCCGCATTGGTTTTTAAGATATCGTAAGCCGCCTTAAAGGTTTTTGGGGCGGCTTTTTTGCGTCGACGAGTAGGGGTAGTCATAAAGTTTCCTAATTTTTAAAGATAAGTTGATGAGTAATCGTTAGATATTACTATGTGGTTAAGTTGGAGCGCCTGAGGTTTCTGTCGCTTTCTTATCTATAGTGATATCGATAATCTGCGCTTTTGCGTTGCCATCTTTTAAAATAATATTGACGGTTTGCTCAGGATACAGTTGGGTATTACTAGTGAGCGTCTGCTTGTTTTGAGCATCCGTGAGCATGGTATAGCCTTGCTTGAGCACGCGAGACGGTCGATGTAATAGCACGATGTCACGTAGATGTTCGCTATCGCGCTGTGCTTGCACAATTTGCTGCTGTACGTTTTGCATGATTGACTCTTGATAACTTTTGCTATTAGTAGCGGCGTTTGCGAGCTGTTGACGCGCCAAGGTTTGCGTTTGTATATATCGCTCAGCTGTCAGTCTGATTGCTTGCTTTACTTGGCGCTGGGCACTTTGTTGAATACTACGCCATGCGTAATCACTGTCTTTTCGTAGAGCGGTTAGTTGGCCAATCGTTTGCGACTGTATTTGGCTCAATTGGCGTGCGGTTTGTTGCTCAGCCATATTCAATTTACGCTGAGCGGCTTGCTTGATTTGCGCTTGATATTGCAGCGTCTGAGTGACGAGCTGGGCTAAATGGCTATGGATAGCGGCAATCACTTTTGAGGGAGTATCAAAGCTGGTATGCGCCACTTCATCCAAGATGACTTTGTCACGCTCATGACCGATGCCCACCCAGACAGGGACGGGCTGCTCAGCAACCAGAGCTGCCAACTCATAATCATTGAGATAAGCCAAATCACCAACCGCACCGCCGCCACGAATAATCACTAATAAATCTGGTAAACGCTGATAAGTATCGTAAAACTGCTGCTGGGCATTAACGATGGCTTGACGTATCTCAGCAGGCGCATGATTACCCTGAAAAGTCGCACTATGGTAGTGGAACTGACACGCACCTGTACTGGCTAAGCGATTGGCATCTGCTTGAAAATCGCCTAAACCAGCCGCCTTTTCAGGAGCGATGACCAGTACATGCTCGATATCAAAAGGGGCAGGTAGCTGTTGATTAAGATGTAATAGCCCTTCACCTGTTAGGCGGTCAACCATTTCTGCATATTGCCGTGCCAAGTCGCCTAGTGTATAACTGGGGTCGATATCTTCAATCGTGATTGAAAAGCCGTACTGGGCATGGAACCCTGCCGATACTTTAAGGAGTACGGTCAAATCACGCTCAAGCGGCATACCAGTCGCGCGTTCAAACTTAGCTAATACACGCGCAGCTTTAAAACGCCATAGATTGCCACGGCAGCTAGCGACCACTTTGCCATCGTCATCTTTTTCTGCCAGTTCAAAGTAGTAATGACCACCTTTACTCGACAGATTACGAATTTCTGCTTTGACCCACACTCTATGATCAAAGGTTTGTTTAATGACCATCTCAACCGCTGATAAATAATCACTTAGGCGTAGGACCGTATCCTCTAAATGGTCTTCTTGCTCAGCGAGTTCCGCCTCTAGAGTGGCCAAATCTTTGGCAGGTGCTAATACTTTGGCCTGTTTAATATTTGAAAGATTGGGTTTACGCATAATATTAGACCAAAGATAATGAAAATATAAAGACTGACGAGGATGTGCTGAATACGTAGCGGATAGTTTAACTTAAAAAGGAGAGTACAAAAAGCGAAGCCAACAAGCTTTGATTGATATATTATCTATATCGCAGTTTGTTGGCTGTTTAATCAGAGAAAGATTGTATGTCACTTAATGTTAGCGGTTAGATCGTAAACCTGTTTGCGTTTAAAAGAGATTGTCGTGTAGAGAAAAGTAGATAGATATTTTTAGCTAGATATAGTCGGTTCGAGATAATTCAGATACAAGGAAGGCAAGTGAAAGTGCTACAAATAATAGACTGAGTGAGCCTGACACTGTATCTGATTTATATGGTATTGACGATATTTATTGGCAACGGAAGTTAATGGTGTATTCGTAATCATCGCTACGTGACAAATCTGGTGTACCCGTGCCAAATATCGAGCCGACGACAGCACCTACTTGACCAACCATACGGCCAGTACGCTCGTTTAAGATGCCATTATATTTTACATTATCATCAACGATAATTACTTGCTTGCTTCGACAGGTTTTTTGAGCACTATCAATTGCGTTTTGCTGTGCCTTGACTTTGGTATCAGCGATACCTGTTGTCTCATAGATAGAGTTGGCACGCTGAATCACTGGTGAAGAAGGCGTACTTTGACAGGCGCTCAAAGCAAGTGCAGCCGCTAACGTTGCCGTCAAACTGGCAGTTTTATTAAAAGTATTCATAAATAATTCCTGATTTATATAAGCAGAACGTCTTAGCTATAGGCAAAGCTTTATGAATGTAGCTTATCTAGATATTACCTGTCTAGACAGTTATTGTGTGCTGTATTACCGGTATATTGCCGATGAACCTTGCCTTAGATATAAACCAGTTTAAAACCTTAAGAACAGCAATATTTCAAAACGGCAGATAACCATTATTGACCAAAAATAAAACAAGTCGCATTCGTACACAGCAAATCACTTGAAATATAAATTGTATCTAGGATAATTGAGCCATTCATTTTTTATTAATAAGTAATACTATGCAATTGATTCCTGCTCCTGCTGGTGTGCTCGAGGTTGACGCACTATGGCAAAATGATAATCCTAATGATCCAAATACAGACACGGTGGCGCTGCTGTGCCATCCCAATCCGTTGTTTGATGGTACGATGAATAACAAAGTGGTCACCACCATGTATCGCTTTGCCCGTGATAATGGTATGCATGTGGTGCGCTTTAACTTTCGCGGCGTTGGTCAATCGACAGGCGAGCATGATTATGCGGAAGGTGAAGTGGTCGATGCAATGACCGTGCTACAATGGATTGCTGAACAAACCAATGCTCGAAAGCTATGGCTGGGTGGTTTTTCTTTTGGTGGCTATGTCACAGCACGCGTGGCTGAACAAGTGCTTGAGGCCGCACATATATGGGGGCTGGGTGACTTTGAAGTGACGAAAATTGCCCTTATCGCACCATCAGTCGAAAAAAACGACAGTACTGATATTAATTTGCCTGCGGATAGAACTTTTGAGATTTATGGTAATGCGGATGAAGTGATTGAACCTGACAATATGCAGGCATTTGCAGACCGATTAGGCATTGAAGTCAGCGTGGTCGATGGCGCGGGTCACTTTTTCCATGGTCGCTTATCAGAGCTCAAAGGTTTATTAGACAAGCATAGCTTTGGGCAGGACAGCTAATTTATTTGCTACCTAGCTCAGCTTGATGGTTTCCGTTTTGATATGGTTTAGCATGGCTTGCTTGATAGTACCAGCGTTATGCTAAATTATCCTACTATTTTGATATTTATTTAATTCAACGATGAGTCGTATTATGAGTTTATCTCCATTGCAACGTTACGAGAAAGCTGTCAGTACAGATGAGTTTACTCGGGATGAGCAGCAATTTCAGGCCATGAGCTATCTTGATGAGATATACCATCAGCTCATCAATAGCGCACCGCAAAAGAAAGGTTTCTTTGGCTTTTTAAAATCTAAGCCTGTCGCGCCAACGGGTCTTTATATGTGGGGCGGTGTCGGCCGCGGCAAAACATGGATGATGGACATGTTTTATGACTCGTTGACCATCGAGCGCAAGATGCGTCTGCATTTCCATCATTTTATGCAGCGTGTCCATAGAGAGCTTAACAAACTACAAGGTGAGAGCGATCCACTCGAAAAAGTCGCCGATATTATTTATAAAGAAGCGGTTATTATCTGTTTTGACGAGTTTTTTGTTTCTAACGTCTCTGATGCCATGATATTGGGCGATTTGTTTACTATGCTGTTCAATCGCGGTATTACTTTAGTTGCCACCTCAAACATTGAGCCAGCTGGACTGTATAAAGATGGCTTACATCGTGACCGTTTTATGCCTGCCATTGCGGAAGTTGAGAGTCATACCACGGTAATGAATATCGACTCTGGAATTGATTATCGTCTGCGCGTATTGCAACAAGCCGAGCTATACGAAGCGCCGCTTACTAAGGCGAACTACCATTGGTTAGCCAACCGTTTTGCGAGCTTGTCAAATAATCAGAAAATTAGTAAAGAGCCCATTACTATCAATGGACGAGAAGTAAAAATCAACGCTTGTACCGAAGATATCTTATTCTGTGACTTCCGTCATCTCTGTATGGCACCGCGATCAGCCGCCGATTTTATTGAGCTTGCCAAACGCTTTAGCACCGTTTTAGTTGACTCTGTACCAGCGCTAGATGACGACTTGCGTGATCCAACGCGCCGCTTTATTTATCTCGTCGATGAATTTTATGATCGCCGTGTGAAATTATTGGTACGGGCAGAGCAGCCGATTCTAGACTTGTACCAAGGAGAAAAGTTGGCGTTTGAGATTGAACGTACTCGCTCACGTCTGCTTGAGATGCAGTCAGAAGACTATCTACGCATGGATCATCGAGTCGAAGATGTTGCGTAGTTTATCGCTGAATTGAGACTGCATATGTGTAGCTCTCAACTTCTCTATAGCTGTTAAAAAATAAGAAAATGATATTATAAATAATAAGTAGTGATAGATAATAATAAATAAGGATAAAACAATGACTACATCTGACAATGCTGATAATGAAAGCCAAGAAACTGAAGACAACAAACTGTCTATTAAGAATGTAGCAGCGAATGATATCTCATCTACCAGTGAAGAGCTGATAGGCTGGATAAATTCAAGACGCAGTATGGGCAATCTAAATGAGCCAGCACCGACGCGTGCGCAGATTGAATCTGCCATTGAGTGTGCGGCAACTGCGCCAGATCATAAAAAATTGCGTCCTTGGCGCTTCATAGTTACGCAAGGTGAGGCGCGCCATGAATTAGGCCGTGCCTTGCTCGAAGCTGTACAAGCAAAAGCGCTACAAGATGGCGAAGAGTTGTCTGAAAAAACCGTCACTAAAACTCAAAATATGCCGCTGCGAGCGCCGTTGATCATAACGGCTGTGACTCAAATGCAAGAACACAAAAAAGTGCCACCTTTTGAGCAAATGCTAAGTGCAGGTGCTGCTGTACAAAATCTAATCTTGGCATTAAAAGCTCAAGGGTTTAGTACCGTTTGGCGCACTGGGCTGCTGTGTAATGAGCCTGCAGTAAAAGCGTATTTCGGAGTGGGTGCAGATGATTATGTGACCGCTTTTGTTTATACTGGCACAAGTCCCAAGGATGAGTCCAAACGCAAACCTATCGATATCGAACCGCTAGTTCGCTTCGAGTCGTAATGTAGCTCAGTGCTGTCTATTAATAAGATTATAATTGCACAAAGTTGTAATTCAAAGATAATAAGGCCAGTCGCTGAGCACGATAGATTCTATTGATAATACGTCAGTCAACACGGATAAAAGAACATGACAAGCCCTAACAATAGTAATAAAAACAATACCAGTGCTAATAATGAGACGGACAAAGAGTCGTCTGAAAAGCAGAATGGTATGCTTGCAGGTATTCTTGAGCGAGCAACCAAGTCAGGTCTTGGCCGTAAAAAGTCAAACCCTAGTCCTGTTGGATCAGCTGTGGCAAAGGATATGGCAGACATTCATAGCAATCCTACCAAGCTGCGCTTGACGTTTTTAGGTGGTGGTAGCTTTGGTACGGCAATGGCAAATTTAGCCGCACGTAATGGCTGTGATACCACGCTATGGGTACGTAACAAACGTACCGTAAAAGCGATGGCCAAAACACAGACCAATAAAAAGTATCTACCAGGCTATAAGCTTGATGATCGACTGAAATACAGCCATGATTTGGCGGCAAGCGTCAAAGAGAAAGACATTATTTTTATCGCTGTGCCAGGTTTAGCCTTTCGCGAAACGCTAAAAAATATCGCGCCTTTTATCAGCGGTCAGTCTATTGTATCGTTGACCAAAGGTATGGAAAAAGACACCTTTGCGATGATGAGTGATATCATCAAAGAAGTGTTGCCAGAAGTGAACTTTGGCGTCATGTCAGGGCCGAACCTTGCTATCGAAATCATGAAAAATATGCCGTCTGCTACGGTTATCGCAAGTGAGTCGGAACCGTTGCGTCATGCCGTGCAAGCAGCATTACACAGTGCCTTCTTTAGAGTATTTGCTAGTGATGATATACGCGGCGTCGAGCTTGGCGGCGCGCTAAAAAACATCTACGCAATTGCCATGGGTATGGCAGCAGCTTATGAAGTAGGTGAGAATACTAAAGCGATGATCCTTACTCGTGCTTTGGCAGAAATGAGTCGTTTTGGTGTTGAAGAAGGCGCCAATCCGCTCACTTTCTTGGGCTTATCAGGGGTAGGCGACTTATACGCTACCTGTAGCTCAGAGCTAAGTCGTAACTATCGTATCGGTAATATGCTTGGACGCGGTATGAGTATTGATGCCGCGGTCAAAAAGCTTGGCCAAACCGCTGAAGGGGTAAATACCATTCAGCAAGTACATGAAAAGGCGACCAAGGCGGGTATCTATATGCCAATTACCCATGCGCTCTATGCGGTCATTTATGAAGACAAAGCTGCTCTAGGCGTTGCATTGCATCTAATGGAAGCAGGATTCCGTAGCGATGTTGAGTTTGTCATGGCGCATGATCATAGCAATGCTGCGCTTACCGCTCATATGAAAACCTCTGGTAGCAATACCAAAAGCAAAGACAGCGATGCTGATAAGTAAGATATATTACTAGAAGACAGTATTGAGAGAGTCGAACTTAGCGCTCCAAGGAAGGTTATGAAAATTATATTAGTACGTCATGGTCAAGCAGAAGACGAAACACGTCCAGATAGCGCGCGTCAGCTGACAGACTTTGGTCAGCAGCAGGCAGCACAAACGGCAGAATATGTGACCACTTACTATAGCCCAGATCGTTTTGTGGTCAGCCCTTATACGAGAGCGCGGCAGACATTATCTGCGTTCCAGTCGCGAGCGCCGCAAGTCGCCTCATCTGTGCAGGACAATATCACGCCCTCTGATGATGCGCGCCAAGCTCTGATAGATATTGCCAATATTGAAGCTGAGTGTTTGGTCGTTGTTTGTCATATGTCGATCGTCGCCTATATCGCGGGATTGCTTACAGGCGATTATCCAGAGTCGTTCTCTCTAGCGGAAGCCAGAGTGTTTGATATGGAATTTGTGATGACTGGCATGGCAACGGAAGTTGATCGTTTTGTTCCTGATCAGCCTTATTAGACTAGACTTCTAATATCTTGCTTATATGTAACTTGTTAGAGCATAGTTGATTGAATATAACGGATTTGAAATGGTATTTGCGAGAAGCATGCCAGCTATTAATCGTATAAAGTCATTCAGTTATTTTAAAAACCGTATCAACCTTAACAATATTTTGATAACCGCAGCAATAATTGAGGACACGTTCAGTGTTACATGTTTGGTTACGAGCGCAGCATAGCCCGCTAGCTGTCTGGCACGAAGATATACAGCAATGGCAAATGGTTGATGGTTGGCAACAGCTACAGACAATCTATGGTAACTATAAGTCCAATAGCCAAAAGGCGCTTTGTCTATATTTTCCCTCAAGTCATGCATTGCAAGTGGATACGGCACTTAATGCTGCTCAGCTTAAACAGCTTGGTAATGGCGGCAAGCAATACTTATTTGAAGAAACTTCATTAACACCTATTGAGCAATTGAACATCCGCCAATTGAGCCATGCTGATACGACGCAATTGTATGCACTGGCACAAAACGATATTGAGTCGTGGCAACAAAGCGCGCAGCTAGCCGGTATGAATATAGTAGCGTTACTGCCAGATTTTTTATTGTTGCCACCGCCAGAAGAGGGCGCAGGTCAGCAAGTGACTCTTTATCAAGATTCGCAGACTATGCTGCTGCGCCAATCATTGCGTCAAGGTATGGCCGTCAGCTATTTACCACTAATGTTTGAGCGTTTCCCGCATTTAAGTGAGGTAATGGTGTTGCCTTCTATTGAGGCAGCTATTGACGCATCGCTTGACTCGCTAGATTCCTCATCGACGCTAGAGTTAGTGGCGCAAACTAAAACGTTGATCGCTGATCATCAGCTATTGCTGACGACCCTGCCTACAGTACCTAAGCCAATTGACAGTCCCGAACGTCACGCGCTTAATTTCTTTATGAAATCTAATGACTCACAACTATCACCATACCTACGGATGGCAATGATGGTTGCGCTATCAGCGTTAGTGCTGCAAATGGCAACCGATGGTGTACAGTGGTATAAGTATAATCAAGCAACCGCAGCAACCAAGACTGCAATTGCGGCACAATATCAGTCTTGGTTTGCCAATGAGCCACTGAGTACGCGCACCAAATTGCAAGTACAGCTGCAACCAAAACTGCGTAGCGATAGCCAAGCGCCTGCATCGCATATGGCCGCACTGTCACGCATATCACCATTAATTAAACAGTCCTCATTGCATGCACAGTCACTGGTCATGCAGCCATCAGCGCTCAGTTTTACCTTGATTGCTCCAGATCGCGGTAGTCTTGATAAATTCACGAGCACGCTGGTAGCACAAGGCTTAAATGCCAAACTTGCACAAGTGAATAGTAATGAGCAAGGTCAGTTTAGTGGTCAAGTCACTGTCAATGTGGTAGAAAACAATATTGTAGAAAACAGCGACATGACAAGCAATGCGGCAGCGTCGTAATTCATCAAGGTATTGGTAATAAAGGTCAAAACATGAAACGATTACAACGCCGTACCAAACGTAATGCAGCGGTCTCTGCAACCAGTATTAAGGCTCATGTATTGTCAGAGCGTATGAATAATTATCAAAATGTACTAACGACGCGCTGGCAAGGATTACCTCCCCGTGATCAGCTAGCATTAGCTATATTGTCTGTATTTCTGCTGTTGTTTATTGGCGGCTATGGTGGCTATAGCGTTCATCAAGCAGCGAGCGATAGTAAAAACGACTATCAGGAGCAAGTGGCGGATTATTTTTGGTTGCGTGCTCAAGCAGGTAATATTGATAGTAGTGCATTGAATACTGGGAATAACGCTACTGGAGAGTCTGATATGCCACCCGCTAGTCGTATCAATGCTCTGCTCAATAACTCAGGTATAGCAGATGCTCAGGTGGTTGAGACTGGTGATGCAGTGCAACTGAGCTTTACGCATCCTAGTCAAGCGGTTGTCAGCACTGCACTGGGTAAGCTTGAACAGCAAGGCTGGCAATTTACACAGCTATCTATGCAGCAAGACCTGACCAATAAATCTATTCAGGTACAAGCAACGGTCACTTCTTAAAATGCATCATTTTGTGATAAATATTTTAGATGCTTATGTCAGAAATTTTAGATACTTATATCACTGTATGCTTAGTACTCGACACTCAATCCTCGACAGCAAAATAATGCTTTATCGTTGGTATCATTGAAAAGCCATTTATCTGGCTCCATTAAATAGTTAACCATATTACTATCGAACAAAAATATTACCAGTAAGGAAAACCTCACATAATGCGGAACAGTATGAGCAACGATAAGCGCCGTTCGTTAATTACTTATAACCACATCACTTATTTCTTATATGTGATCAGCTACTTTACTGCGGGTTTACTGTGGATTGTGCCGATTGTCATGAATTATGCCAAGCGCCATGATGCTAATGGGTCATGGTTAGCCACGCATTTCGATTGGCAAATCAAGACCTTTTGGTACAGTATCGTTTGGTTCGTCATTGGCATTATTTTGATTACCTTCGCACTAGGCGGCTTTGGCGTTAGCGTATTGGCGGATAGTGGCAATATCGCTATTGGCTCAATATTATTAGCTGGTCTTGGTTTGCTCATTATGACTTTTACCTTTATCTGGCATTTATATCGCATTATACGTGGTTGGATTGCGTTGACTGATGGGCGTCCAGTACCGTAGATTTTTAAGAGTACCTTTGTGCTATGTCTTTAGCTTAGAAAACGACAATTCATTGTTATTTAGCAGAGACTCATCAGCATTGGTTACTGCTTAAATGTAGAAATTTAGCGACTGAAACTTTGCTCTTATTTCTGTTAAGCTGATATAATCGCTGCGCCCGATTTCATTCGCATTTTTTATTCACTATTTCTTCCAAGCAGGGTCTGCCATCACTATGTCTTATGCCTTACTTCGTCCTTTTTTGTTTAATATGGATCCCGAACACGCCCATGAGATGACGCTATCTTTATTGGATAAAGCGCATAAAGCGCGTGTTTTAGGCTTGGCGTATGGTCAGTCAATGCAACCAACAGACTGTATGGGTTTGCAGTTCTCTAACCCAGTTGGTCTGGCCGCAGGCTTGGACAAAAACGGTGACTATATCGATGCACTCGCAGAGCTGGGCTTTGGTTTTATCGAAGTAGGGACAGTGACACCAAGACCGCAAGTAGGCAACGATAAGCCAAGACTGTTCAGAATCAAGCAAGCAGATGCGATTATCAATCGTATGGGCTTTAACAATGAAGGTATCGATTATCTGATCGATAATGTCAAACGCTGCAAGTATAAAGGTAATATCGGTATCAACATTGGTAAAAACGCTGATACGCCAGTAGAGCAAGCTGCCGATGATTATGTCTATTGTTTAGAGCGCGCCTATCCGCATGCCTCATATATCACGGTCAATATCTCATCGCCGAATACTAAGAATTTACGTGATTTGCAAAGCGGCGAGGCCCTAACTCGTTTGATGGACACCATCAAGAACCGTCACAGTCAACTGGCCAATGAATATGGTTTTTATGTGCCACTGGTGCTGAAAGTTGCTCCTGATTTAGAGCCTCTGCAAGTGGATTATATCTCACAGCAGCTAATAGATTTTGAGATTGATGGTTTGATTGCGACCAATACAACACTAAGCCGCATAGGTGTCGAAGACTTGCGTGATGGCGACCAAATGGGCGGCTTATCTGGTCGTCCTGTGAGTCATATTAGTACCCAGATTTTGCAACAATTCTCTGATCAGTTAGATGGTAAAGTCGCTTTGATAGGCGTGGGTGGTATCGATAGTGGTGCCAAAGCCGTCAAAAAAATCGAAGCAGGCGCAGACATGGTACAGCTCTATACGGGGCTTATTTATCGTGGTCCTGGACTGGTGCAGTCTTGCATTCAGGCAATCGGTGGCTATTACGATGCCATGGAAAGTTAATCCAATAAATAAGGTAATAAGGCGTAGAGCATGAGTGGTTTAGATATTGTGATTGCTATTGTTGTCTTGATTGGCTTATGGCGCGGCTTTCAAGTAGGACTGATTAAAACAGCAATAGGCTTGGTAGGTTGGTTTATCGCCCTTATCGCTGCTACTAGGCTGGCAGGAGTAGTGTCGCCCCAATTGACGGGTATCGTACAAAATCCTGTACTACAGATGGCAATGGCTTTTTTATTGGTAGTGATTGCGATCTTGGCAATCATGCATCTGATGGCGTTTGTATTCTCAGGCGTGCTCAAAACCTTACGTTTGGGCGTCTTGGACAAAATGGCGGGCGGCGTATTGGGTGCTGCCAAAAACGTATTGATGGTCTTGGTTGTACTGAGCGTCAGTGCGCCATTGCTAGTACAGATGCCGCAGTGGCAAACCTCAGTACTAGCGCCAGAGCTAATGCCATATGCACCGATGGGCAAGGCGTTGGTATCAGATGTGTTAGGCATGGCTTGGGATCAGGTCAATCAGTCGTAATTGTTTAATTGCCTATTATTTTATCTAATTGTCTATTATTTTACTTCTTTTTATACTTCTAAATGTTTGCACGTGTCATTGATAATCAAACATAGATTATCGAAAAATCTCGTTAAGTTTCTTACAATATCATCAGGTTAGCGGCGTGCGACAGTGAGTGATTTTAGCAATATACTGTCGTTAAGTTTGCCGTTATTGTCGTACTAATGTATGAGTCAAAATAGGATATAGCTATTATGTGTGGAGTCATTGGAGTTGCAGCTCACGAACCAGTCAATCAGATTCTTTATGACGGTTTGACGATGCTACAGCATCGCGGGCAAGATGCAGCAGGTATTGTCACTTTGCAAGATGGGCGACTCTATCTACGTAAAGAAAATGGCATGGTACGTGACGTATTTATGAATCGTCATATGATGAAACTGGTTGGTAAGTTTGGTATCGGTCACGTTCGTTACCCGACAGCTGGTACTTCTAGCAGCGCTGAAGCGCAGCCATTTTATGTCAACTCACCATATGGTATTACCCTTGCGCATAATGGTAACTTGACCAATGCTGAGAGTTTGGCCAAATCTTTGTATATCGAAGATCGCCGCCACCTTAATACTGACTCAGATTCTGAAGTACTGTTAAACGTACTGGCGCATGAGATGCAGAATCTAGGCAAAACACATCCAACTGCTGATGATATCTTTGAAGCAGTAAAAGCCGTCTATAAACGCTGTGAAGGCGCTTATGGCGTTGTCGCTCTGATCACTGGTCATGGCTTACTTGCATTCCGTGATCCAAACGGTATCCGTCCACTTATCTTTGGTAAGCGTATGGCACCGAATGGCGGCACTGAGTATATGGTTGCCTCTGAATCAGTTGCATTGACAGGTTCTGGCTTCACTATCGTTCGTGATGTAAAACCAGGCGAAGCAATTTTCATTGATTTGAACCATAAGCTACATACGCATCAGTGCGTCGAGCAAAAAGAATACACGCCTTGTATCTTTGAATATGTTTACTTTGCTCGCCCAGATTCGATTATGGACAATATCTCAGTTTATAAATCACGCCTACGCATGGGTGAAAAACTGGCAGATAAAATCCTTGCTGAATGGGGTGATGATCATGATATCGACGTGGTCATTCCAATTCCAGATACGTCTCGTACTTCAGCGATGGAGCTGGCGCTAAAAATGAACGTCAAGTACCGTGAAGGGTTTATGAAAAACCGCTACATCGGTCGCACGTTTATTATGCCAGGACAGCAGCAGCGCAAAAAATCAGTTCGCCAGAAACTAAGTGCTGTGCCGCTAGAGTTCAAAGGTAAAAACGTACTGTTGGTTGATGATTCTATCGTTCGTGGTACGACCTGTCATGAAATCATTCAAATGGCACGAGATGCTGGTGCTAACAAGGTGTTTTTTGCCAGTGCTGCGCCACCAGTGAAATTTCCAAACGTATACGGTATTGATATGCCCGTACGTAGCGAGCTTATTGCTTCGGGTAATAGCGTTGAAGAAGTGCGTGATATCATCGGCGCCGATCGTTTGATTTTCCAAGATTTGGATGATTTGATTGACGCAGTAAAAGATACCAAGCATAGCCGAGTAGAAGGCTTTGATTGTGCGGTATTTAACGGCTGCTACATCACTGGCCAAATCAATGAAGCGTATCTTGATCACCTGCAAGAGCAGCGTAACGATACTGCCAAGACTGGTAAAAAAGGTGTACAAATAGTGGCTGATACCCCAGTTGATATGATGGGCGTAGAAGAGCTTTAAGTCGTACTAAAGCCATTATTCTGAAATAAGAAAAAGCTAGATTCTGAATAGAATCTAGCTTTTTTATGTTTAAAATATAGCCAATGGTACTGACGTTTATATAAATGGTCGAAACAGTTTTAGCCTAAGAAGCTGTTAAATAACCAAAATAGACCATTGATTGCTGCTATACCGACAACCATACTGACCAAAAGCTGACGGCTGATATGATAGATAAACAATACCAAAATAAGTGCGCCGATTTGTGCCATTAATAGATGCAACTCGGTATCGCTTAAAGTAACAGTCGTCGATAGGTCTTGATAGGAGAGGCTAGTCAAAATAAGTAATACCATCACTGATAATGGCAAGCTCTCATTTAATCGATGTAGCCAAGGTGTATCTAGCAGCTTTCTAGGTATCAGTGCGGGTAGCGCACGAGTGATAAAGGTCACAGCTGCCATGGCAAGCGTAGCAAAAATAAGATAACTACTGGTCATAAGAGTCTCCCGTCTTTTGACGCTCTATCCAAAACCCACGTACCAAGATCATAAACATACAGATAGTGATGGCTACTAGTAGCAACCAGTCACTGGTAAATAGCGAAGCAATGATTAAGCCAAGCACGGCAATACCAATGGGGAAGTAGCGTTTGATACTTTGAAATTGCTCATAAGCGAGAATTGCAAACAGACAAACCAACGCAAAATCTAAATTTGGCACCCAGTCACTGAGCGTACTACCAATCATTACGCCAACCGTACTCGCAAGCACCCACCAACTTTGGTTAAAGAAGCTGATAGGAAGTATTAGCGCTCGTCGTGACTCATTTGGCAAGCTTGTCATGATCGAAAAAGTCTCATCAGTCAAAGCGAACAGACAATACGTCTTGGCCAGCTTATTTTTTGGTAAATACTGTAATAACGGCATACCATAGAATACATGACGTAGATTAATCGCAGCAATATTGGTGGCGATATTGCCAATCGGTAGGCCCGCGCTCAGCATTGGCAGACAAGCATACTGAGCTGCACCAGCATAGAGAACGATACTGAGCATAATCGTTGCCCATATCGGGATACCTGCTACCTGTGCGAGTACACCAAAGGCAATACCGGCAGGCAAATAGCCCATAGCAACTGGCAAGCTTTTCTTAAAGCCCTCAGCCCAGTGGTAACGGTTTTCATGTTGATGGCTTAATTCATTTGAATGAGTATTCACATAACATCCTAAATTTTTCTTATGATATTTTTATAAATCTATCGATATAAAAATTATTGATTCAAACGGTATTGCTGTAAAATTAAAAAGTGAAAGACGAGCTTAATAAAAACGTTCTATCGAAAATTGATAGAGCAAACATAGTATAAAATTAACTAAGCTTCAGGTTGTAGTTTTTCATAGCTGTCAGTCTGATTGGCACGGTACAAAAACCCACCTAGAATGACTAGTCTCAATAATAATAGACACCACACGCTAAGCCAAATACCTGTCATATCCCATTGTTGATAGAGCAGCCAACTCAACGGAAAGAAAATAGCAGCCAGTATCAGCGCCGCATTACGGATCACGCTACCAGCCGTCAAACCGAAAAATATCCCATCCAGCCAATAGGCACCAACACCGACAAGAGGCAATAATACAGCGTATAAATGGTAGTCATAGGCGAGGGTAAACACCGACTCAATATTGGTCATAAATCCCAAATACGTAGGCATCGAAAGCCACCAAATGGCGCTCAACATGATAGCAAGACCATAACTAACCACGCCTGTACGCTTCACAATAATACGAAAACGTGGCCAGTCACGTCGCCCTGCGGCTTGCCCACTCAATGTTTCAGCAGAGACAGCGACACCATCTAAAGCGAAGGCAGATATGCTTAATACTTGCAATAAAATAGCGTTGGCGGCCAGTATGACATCACCGCTTTGGGCAGACAGTCGAGTAATCCAAGCAAAGCTTAGCGTTAAAATAAGAGTACGTACAAAGATATCTTTGTTTAAAGAAAATAGCCTAAGCATTTTTTCTTTCGTAAAATACTGTCGATCCGCTTTGAATAATACAGCCCACGATATTTTTAGATGTTGGCGGCTCAACCATAATGCCATCAGTATTCCAAACCAAAATGCGATAGTGGTTCCTAGTGCGACACCAGCCAATCCCATCTGCATTGCAAATACAAAAAACAGAGTCAGTACGATATTAAGTACGGCAATAAAGCCTTGCTGATAAAGCATATAACGGGTCTTACCTTGTCCTGCAAACCAACCAATAAATGCAAAGTTCATCAGTTCTGCGATCACGCCCCAAAAGCGTATGTCTAAGTAGGTTTTTGCTGCGCGTCCACTTTCAGGATTAGCTGACAGTGCTTTTAAGCCAAAATCAATCAGCCATGGCTTTGCGAGTAGCAATATTGCTCCAATAACAAATGCCAATAGTAACGCGCGCTGTAAGATAGACAGTAAAGGCGTAGGTGCTGATACAGCTGATATATTGCTATTATTATTAGCCAGTTGTCCCAATGCCTGCGCAGCAAGCCCAGATGATGCATACTGCAAAAAGTTAAAGCTAACAAGCAATAGCGACAGCAGCTGTATGGCCAAACCCATACCAGCAAGTTTCGCCGTGTCATTCATATTGCCGACAATGGCCGTATCAATGACGCTCTGCAATGGCATAGCCAAATTAGCCAGTAGCACAGGCAGCGCAATCGCGATAATACGCTTATAGCTTGTATCAATAGGTGGAATCGCGTGAGAAGTTTCGGAATTAGCTGACATGGGTGGCTCGTTTATACTTAGACGATAAAGAGGTGTGTTCGTTAAATGATAATAGACTCGTAAGGCAGTACATTTAATATAAGAGACAAAATAGCTATAAAGACAAAAGCACCTAGACTCATTATTCATGAGTCAGGTGCTCTTATTTAAACATTGTAGCTGTGCACTCAGTAGGTCTATAAAGATTGATGACACGCTAGTTCAGCGTATCAATCCATCTAATATACCTTACTAGACGTTGTCTTGCTCAAACATTTTTGGATCATTGAAAGTAACGATTTCTTCTTCAAACTCTGGTTTTACTTTTACGATAAAGTCATCACGCGACAGACCCATGCGCAGCGGAATCGAGCTGGCAATATAAGTCGATGAGTAAGTACCCGCAAGCAAGCCAATAAACAGAGCTACTGAGAACCAGTATAACCCATCACCGCCCAAGAAGAGCATGGCTAGTACGACCAACAAAACAGTTGAAATGGTCATAATCGTACGGCGTAGCGTCTCGGTCAATGACAAATCAATCGTCTGTTCTGGCGTAATTCCGCGAACACGGCGGAAGTTTTCACGGATACGGTCATAGACAACGATGGTATCGTTCAATGAATAACCAATCAATGCCAATACCGCAGCCAATACTGTCAAATCAAACGGGAAGCCGAATAGTGCAAATACACCGATGGTTACGACGGCATCATGGAACAGTGACAGTACGGCACCTAGAGACAATTTGAACTGGAAGCGTAGGGCAACATATCCAAGCATACATACCAGTGCCAATACCAATGCCATGACTGAGTTTAAATAAACCTCATTACCAACTTGGCTACCAATGATATTCACGTTGCTAATCGTAGCGGTGTTGCTAGGTAGTGCCAATGCTTGCGTCAGATTTGCGCTTAGCCCATCGACGTTATCAGACTGAGGGGGCAGACGTACCAATAGCTCTTCACGCGTACCTAAGTACTGTACAACCGCATCATCGAAACCATTGTCTGCTAGTGCTTGTACGACAGCAACTTGCTCAACAGGCTGCTCATAACGAACATCAGCGGATACACCACCAGTAAAGTCTAGTCCTAAGTTCAGACCATTTACCGCGATAGCAATGATACTACCGATCACCATAAATAAAGATAGTAGTGCCATCGGCTTTTCTATCTTCATAAATGGAATGATACGCTGGTTACCAACCGCTTTGATGCCACCTTCAGCGACAGCTGCTGCATCATCAGCGGCGTCGCCTGATATTACGTCAGAATCAACAGCGGTAGACAGCGCTTGACTGTCTTTGGCATTTTGACCTTTACCACCGCGACGACTAGGGCTTTTGCCTGACTTTGCGGTAGTAGGGTTATTGGTTTTAGTATTGCTACCTTTACCATCACGACGCGGTTTGTTACGGCGACGCGTACTTGCATTGGTCGTCTCACCGTTTGAGCCATTTCGATCAGGATTATTCTGCTGTTCTAAAGGGTTGTTATTATCGATCGCCATAATATTCTCCTAACCGATGCTCAGACTTTTGATGGATTTACGCTTACCATAAGCAATTTGTACCAGTGCACGTGTCACCAAAATAGCGGTGAATAGCGAGCTGACAATACCAATAGCTAGCGTAATCGCAAAGCCTTTAATCGGACCAGTACCAATCGCAAATAGGATAAACGCGACCAATAAGGTTGTAATGTTGGCATCAAAAATACTGCTAAATGCGCGATCGAAACCTGCCACAATGGCTGATTTTGGCCGTACACCATTGGCAATCTCTTCTCGTATTCGCTCAAAAATCAGTACGTTGGCATCAACTGCCATACCAATGGTCAAAACGATACCTGCGATACCAGGTAGGGTAAGTGATGAACCCAAAATTGACATAATGGCAATGATAATAATAACGTTAACAGCTAGCGCAACGTTGGCAATCACACCAAACAAGCGATAGAAGATAATCATAAACGCGAAGACTAGTAGATAGCCGACCTGCGTAGAGAACAATCCTTTATCGATGTTTTCTTGACCGAGTGATGGACCAATAGTGCGCTCTTCTACGAAATACATCGGTGCAGCAAGTGCGCCCGAGCGTAGCAATAGCGCAAGCTCGGCTGCTTCAGCACTACTATCTAGACCAGTAATACGGAACGATGAACCCAGTACCGCCTGAATGTTGGCGCGGTTGATGACTTTGGTTTCAGCATAAGGTGTGCGTACTTCAGTCGTCTCACCAGTCGCTGGATCTTCTTCGTAAGTGATTCTTTGTTTGTTTTCAATGAACAATACAGCCATCTGTTGACCAACCGCTGTACGAGTGGCGTTCTGCATGAGCTTGCCGCCAGCACTGTCCAAGGTAATACTTACTTCAGGTAGACCGCTTTCATCCAAGCCAGTTTGCGCGTTGGTTACTTTGTCCCCGGTGACGATCGCTTGACGATCTAACAATACAGGCGGGCCATCAAGTGTTTCGAATGGGAATGCTTCTGTGCCTGCTGGAGGTATGCCGCCAGTATAGGTGTCGGCGTCTTCTGCCACCATACGGAACTCAAGGTTTGCAGTACGACCAAGTACACGTTTCGCTTCAGCGGTATCTTGTACACCAGGTAGCTCAACGACGATACGGCTAGCGCCTTGCGACTGTACCAAAGCTTCGGTAACACCCAGCTCAGCAATACGGTTACGTAGAGTCGTTAAGTTCTGGTTGACCGCGTAGCTATTGATTTCGTCAAGTGTCGCATCGTTATACGATAAGACCAATGCAGGACCTTGATCATCAATAGAAGACTGCAAGTTGAACGTATTGCTCATCGAGCCTTGTAATACGTTTTGGGCACGGTTACGAGTATCAGTATCAGCAAAATGCAATACCACGCCGCGATCTTCGGTTTTGATACCTTTGATTGCTACTCGCTCAGCACGTAGCTCACGTCGCATATCACGACTGGCACTGGTCAAACGCTGTTCAAGCGCCTTGTCCATATCGACTTCGAGTACAAAGCGTACACCACCACGCAAATCGAGACCAAGCTTCATCGGTCTTGCACCGATATCACGTAGCCACTGCGGGGTCGTCTGTGCTAGGTTAAGGGCAACGACATAGTCTTCGCCCAAGTTTTGACGTAGCACTTCTTGCGCTTTTAGCTGATCGACTGGGTTGTTGAGGCGTACCAGCGCGCTGTTGCCCTCAAACGTACCATCGTGGTTATCTAGACCTGCCTCTTCGAGTAAGCTTTGAGACTCGGTCAAGATACCTTCAGATAGCTGAGTTCCTGCGGCTGCGCTCGTAATCTGCACAGCAGGTTCGTCAGGATAAAGGTTGGGGGCAGCATATAGACCGGCAACGAGTAGCACGACGGCAATTAGTAAGTATTTCCAAGCGGGATATTGCATAATCACTTCTTTAAGTTGATAAACGACTGGCGACGTAGGCCACAAGTTAGCAGATGGGAAGTTAGCGATAGCAACGGTCGAGTGCTATGTTCAGCAGCCGTCATCATGCACCATTGCGATCATCCGCGATGATAGTAACGCATAAAACAGTAAAGCAAATAATACAGATGTCTATTTATCCGGTCACCAAAAATCATATGGCTGACTTGGATAAAGATAGGACATCTGAACAGTAAGCCTAATTTATATAGCAATTTTACCTTACTGTGTTAATAGCGAAAAATGACCGTAAATCATATACGGTCATTTTTTAGTCATTACATTCGCTAATGTGACGACTATCGAATGTTCACTAATAAATTTTCACTAATAAAAGCTAGTGAACATTCTAATTAGACGCTTTCGATCGTGCCAGCAGGTAATACTGAAATAACAGAAGCACGTTGTACTTTCACGTCAGTATTGTTGTTTAGGCTCACAACGGCATAATCGCCTTCGATTGCTTTGATACGACCCATTAAGCCACCAGCAAAAATGATTTCACTACCAACGGTCAATGCGTTAACCATGGCACGGTGCTCTTTGGTACGCTTAGACTGCGGGCGAATGACCAAGAAGTAAAAAATCGCAAAAAACGCAACAGGCAGTAAAATCTGACCGAATAGACCTGCAGCACCTGCAGTCTCTGGTGCAGCATGGGCAGCTTGAATAAATAAGCTCATAATATCTCTCAGTAAGTCATAGACAATAATAAAATTAGACGCATAGTAACAAAAAATCCCAGACTTGGTAACTGTTAATCATAGGCTGAGCGTGTTTTTCTTAGCGTAAGGCATACTATCAGCCAATGGGTAGGACAACAATGTTTTCACTATATTCAGATAATCTATATAAAGCCTCAGGCTAAATAGCTGTCATGAATTGGCTAGTAAAGATGTCGTCATACAACCGTTAATAGTAGGGCAATAAAAGTCATCAAAAAACAAAAACTTAAAAATGGTGACTTATTGTGAAATGGTATCATCAATGCTACTATCAAATGGCAATGATTGCCTGGATTTAGTATGCTACATATTGAACCATATTACGGCTTATTGAAGCATAGTATGGCTTTGAAATAGCGATTAAATCAGCTTTGAGTAACTATTTATACGATAGACAGATGTCTTTTATTACTTTGTTAAAGATAATCTAAAAATCAATATAAATTGCTCATGACATTATCTTCCTTTTACTCTTTTTAGGTTACCTAACTTGTTCACCACTTTTATGTTTGTACCTCGTTTATGTCGTCCGCGCGCTCATCGTAAAGACGCATCTGCAGAACCTCCCCCGAGAATGACTACTAGTTCTCGATTTGGTTATACTTCTTTTTCAGCACTATCTGCATTGGCAATTCTTATGCTACCGCAGGCAGTGTGGGCAGCTGGTGCTGTATCAACATCCAGCGAGGCGGCAGCACCAACTGCGCTTAGCGTTTCTTTATTGATATTTTTTGTCTTACTCGCTATTGGCGTTTCTTTTGTCTGTTCATTAGCAGAGTCTGTTTTGCTGAGCATGACGCCATCGTTTATTGCGGATGTACAAGAAACCAGTCCCAAAAAAGCAGAAATGCTTAAAAGCCTGAAAGTGGACAATATTGACCAGTCACTAGCCGCTATTTTAACGTTAAATACCGTTGCCCATACACTTGGCTCTATCGGTGCGGGTGCACAGGCTACGATCGTCTTTGGTAGTGCGTGGTTTGGTCTGTTTTCTGCCCTCATGACGCTTGCTATCTTATTCTTGTCTGAAATTATCCCAAAAACACTAGGTACAGTTTACTGGCGTCAGCTAAGTGGTTTGGTTGCTTATTTCGTTCGTGGCATCATCATGCTGCTATACCCATTAATCTGGTTCTCAGAGCGTCTGACAAAACTATTGGTACGTGGTAAAGAGCCGCAAACCTTTAGCCGCCGTGAGTTTGCTGCCCTTGCTAGTATCGGTGAAGAGTCAGGTCAAATTGACCCACTAGAGTCGCGTATCATTCGTAACTTGCTCGCGTTTGGCGCGATTAAAGTCGAAGATATCATGACCCCGCGGTCAGTGATGCTTGCATTCGAAGAGAATAAAACCGTTGCTGAGCTATTGGTTGATCGTCCAAAACTGACATTTTCTCGCTTGCCAATCTACGATGGTGATTTGGATAACATTACAGGCTTTGTCCTAAAAACCGATATGCTACTGGCTAAAGTTAATCATGCTATGCACAAGCCGTTGACGCAGTTTCAACGAGACATCACTTTTGTTTTCTCTAAAATGAAGCTGTTTGACTTGTTAGAGTTGATGCTAAAAAACCGTATTCATATTGCGATTACAGTCGGCGAATATGGTGAAGTTAAAGGGCTTGTCACGTTAGAAGATGTGTTTGAGACATTGTTAGGTCTTGAAATTGTTGATGAGATAGACCGCGTCGAAGACATGCAGGCCTTGGCTCGCCAGATGATGGATAGACGGGTAGAGCGTTTGGGCATGAAGCTCAGCGATGATGAGCAGTATGAAGATAGTAATAACGAACCTAAGTCTTAACGAAGCCCTAACTATGCCTTCATGAAGCCACACTCTAGCGTTGATAGCTTAACCATAAGTGTTGACGGTTCTAAAGATTGGTGGTTTAAAAATGGTCAGCTCATTATGGGCTGACTATCAAACTAGAGCTGCAAAGCATCTAACCGTTTAAGCTAGGATTTATAGCATAAAGTGTTAAGAACATTTGATTTGATAGCTTGGGTTTTTATTCGCAATAATTACACAGGGTGTCACATGGCTGTGAGAATTCGATGATAGGCTCGGCATATGATATGAGTATACTTATATAGATATATCTATACAGATATACTGCCAAAATAAATGATAAAAGAGCGTTAATCGTCACTATATGACACTAACGAAAAAAATATCGCTAAGGATTATCATGAAAAAATTATTGGGAAATAGGCTATTAGCTCTATTGGTGAAAAGCGCTAGCATCACTGCAATTGTAGCAGTAGCCAGCACCATCAGCATCAATGCACAAGCGGCAACTATGACCGAAGATTTGGTACAGAACTATGCCGCCGCAATGAAAGCATCAGCGAATAGCCAAAGTATCAATCAGGTATCGCGCCTAGTATCGGACGACGCGCTTATTTCTTTATCTAGAAAAGGTAAATCTACTAGTTTAGACAAAGACGCGTACTTAAAGCTGCTTCAAAACAGCTGGAATGATACGTCTAATTATCGCTATGATATTTCGGTAGACAATGTGGTAATTACTGGTTCACAAGCCAAAGCCAACGTGACGACTAATGAGAGCTGGGTAAAAAATGGTCAGCAAGTATCATTTGTTACCACATCTCGTGTGACCTTAACCTTGTCTACTGGTAATGCAGTGCTCTTGCGCGCAGTATCTCAGGTGGCTATTAATTAAGTCATCATTGATCAGGCAAGATTCAAAATACAATAGGTAACATAAGCAATAGCTGATTGAGCTAGCTGCGATTTCAATCTATAAAAAGTCTTAGTTGGCTAATAATAGTCATTACTTAGTTTTATAGGCTACTTGAGCGTCTATTATTATCTTTTATATTAGGCTAGTCTTTGCTTTACATTGCATACTATACTATCTATCAACTTTATCTTATTAATTTCTGTCGTTAGGAAACCTCCAATATCATGTCTACTGTGCTATCACACTCTCGCTCATTTATTGCGTTGCCATTGACGCTTGCGGTATCCACTTTACTGATTAGTGCGTGTAGCAATACATCAGCGGTAAAAAACAAAGGTGCGACCAATAGCTCATCTGTCATTACCAAAAGTCCTGCCAGTCAAGGGGCTAATACAGGTAGTGCAGACTACTCAACTGCGTTTTTGGATGCAGAGAGTTTGGATGAGTTGGCTGACTTGTTAGAAGCCACTGACATGACCATGGTAGAAGGTAACCAGCTTGCTATTCAGCAATATGGTGATTTGTGGAATCGTCTACGCGCAGGCTACCGCATGAATGGTGGTAAGCCAATCTATAATCAGCGCATTGAAGGTCAAAAAAGCTGGTTTACCAGTAGACAGGATTATCTCAATCGCCTAACTGCACGTGCCAGTCGTTATATCTATCATACGGTACGAGAGGCAGAGCGTCGCAATATTCCAACAGAGCTTGCCTTGTTACCAGTTATCGAAAGCTCTTACGATCCAAGTGGTACGAGTAGTGCGGCAGCTGCGGGCTTATGGCAGTTTATTCCAAGTACAGGCCGTATCTATGGCTTGAACCAAAGCAGCACTTATGATGGTCGTCGCGATGTGATCGAATCGACACGTGCTGCCTATGACTTTTTGACAGCACTGCACAACCAGTTTGGTAGTTGGGAGCTAGCATTGGCTGCTTATAACGCTGGACCTGGCCGTGTACAAAAAGCAATTGATGCCAACGCAGCGCGCGGACTGCCAACAGATTACTGGTCACTTCAATTACCGACTGAAACGATGAACTATGTGCCGCGTTTCTTAGCTGTAGCTGAAATCGTCGCCAAGCCTGAGCAGTATGGTGTGTATTTACCCGCTATCGCTAACCGTCAGCATTTCCGTAGTGTACCAGTTAACTATGGTGTGAGCTTGGCAGAAGTATCGCAGTTAACTGGCGTTAGCTACGATGAGCTAGAGCGTCTAAATACTGCACTGACATCAGGCCGTGTTGACTCTTCAGGTCCGCAGCGTGTCATCATTCCTAACGACGTCAGCCTCAATGCCGATGCCAAATTAAGTGGGCTCAGAGGTAACGGTACAGGCAATGTGCTTGCATCAAGCAACGCAGGTAGCTCAAGCACGACAGCGACTACGCCAAGCTATAATAACAAACCCTATACTGCCTCATCTCTACCATCTACTGGTAGCGCATTGGCTGATTATGCGGCTAGCGCAAGTGTACCTCAGCAGACTACCAGCTATATCTCACCATCTGCGACGCCAACTAGCAGCTCGGTATACAGTGGCAATTCCTCAGCTCGTACTGAGCCACCACTGACCACAGCAGAGACTAACAAAATCAATGCTGAGCTTAAGAGTAGTAACAGTCTACCGACTACCTCAGCTCAGATTACTCAGAACAATACGATTGTCCAGGAGCCACCGCTTAGCAAAGAAGAGCGTGATTTCATCGCCAATCAAATCCGGAGAAGTACTTCTGAGACCAATGTTATCAATGCTGATGGCAACATTAATCTATCAGCCGTACAGACGCAGCAGTCTATCTTAGAAGCGAGTGGCGCAGAGAAAAAACTTAGCTTTGCTAAAACCTCGGTAAGTAAGCCAAAACCTCAAGGCACTCGTACCACTTATACGGTCAAACGTGGCGATACGCTCTCGAACATTGCGAGTCGAGCAGGGGTTAGCTGGCGTGATATCGCAGAATGGAACCAGATAGATGCCAGTGCCAATTTGCTCTCTGGCAGTACGTTATATCTATATAATGCCAAGACTATCGAGCCATTGAGTACTGCTAATAACGCCGCCGCTAGTCAGCCTGACAGTTACGTCGTACAAGGCGGTGATACGCTTATCGGTACGGCTAATCGTTTTGGCTTATCGGTCACTCAGCTAGCCAGCTATAACAACCTGAGCAGCCGTGCTGATCTGCTCAGAGGTCAGAAACTATGGCTCATACCGGGTAAAGTGACTACACCTGCGACGACACCTGCAGCGCCTTCTACCAAGCCGAGTAAATCAAGCACTGCGACCAAAAACTATAAAGTAAAAGCAGGGGACGGATTAATTGCATTGGCACGTCAATTCAATGTGTCGACAGATACTTTAGCCAGTCTCAACGGTATCAACAGCACAAGTTCGCTATATGTTGGTCAGACGCTTAAAGTGCCAGCCAGTGTTGATTTCGATGCTACAAGTACGACAAGTGCTAGTAGTAGTAACAGCTCAAGCTCGGTCGCGACCACCAATTACAAAGTAAAATCAGGTGATACGCTGATTGGTATTGCGAACAGCATCGGAGTGAGTGCAACGGAGCTGGCTGCAGTAAATAACAATTTTGATGCAAAGGCTCGCTTGCAACGTGGTCAAACGATTAAAGTTCCTGCTACTAAAGAGTTGGTTGACCGTCAGCTGAATGACAAAGCGGTCAGCTACAAAGTAAAATCAGGTGATACGCTAACGGGTGTCGCTAAACGTTACAATATTGGCTTAAGTGATTTGGCATCAGCGAATAACTTGAATACCAACTCGAATCTGATATTGGGCCGTACTATTACCATCCCTGCTAGCGGCAGTGTGGCAAGTGCATCTAGTAGCAGCCAAAGCAGCAGCTCTGCTAGTAGCAGCAGTAGTAGCTCAGCAAGTAGTGGTACGAAATTAGGTAATACTGAAAGCTACAAAGTTAAATCTGGCGATGGCCTAATTGCTCTAGCACGTCAGTTTGGCATCTCGGTAGAGGATTTGGCGGCGACCAATGATCTAGCGACCAATGCTCAGCTACAACGCGGCCAAACACTTAAAGTACCAAAAGCGACAGTAAGCTACACGGTTGGTTCGGGCGACAGCTTGATTGGTCTAGCACGTAAATATGGCGTCTCAACACAAGAGCTGGCTGATATGAACAATATCGCCGCTGATACTATGTTGCAGCGTGGTCAGCGTCTGACTGTACCTAATCGTTAACGAATAAGATATTAATGGATACCGTTTATATAAGGCGTCACTAATATTAATCGTATCGCACAAAAAAGCTGCTCTTTATAAGAGCAGCTTTTTTTATTCAATAAAAATGACTTACTGTTAGAAGTTAGCTTGAGAACCGTTTAGTAATAGCTACAAACTAGACCGTCTGAGTTTTAATAGTCTCAAGATAGCTTCGGATATTACTGACATAGTGCATGGCTTGACCATAGCGGCTATTCGACGCTCTATTATCTGCTAAATAAGCATAGACGTTCGCCCAGCTTTTATCATCGATACCTTGAGCTCGTAGTTCACGTTGGATTCTTTTTACCGCATTGGGACCCATGTTATAACCTGCAAGGGCAAACCAGATACGGTCAGTTTTTGGCACATCGGAGAAGTCTGCTTTCACTTGCTCTAGATAGCGTGCACCGCCACCAATGCTTTGGTAAGGATCGACACGGTCTGAGACGCCCATCGCTTTTGCAGTGTTATTGGTCAGCATCATTAATCCGCGTACGCCAGTCGGCGAGACAGCGTTGGCATCAAGGTGTGACTCTTGATAACCCATCGCGACCAGTAGTTCCCAATCGTGATTATAATTGCGTGCTTGTTCTTCAAACGAAGACTGATAGTCCGGTAACTTTTCCGTCAACGTTCTCTGGAAATGATCCTGACTATAGGCATCTTTAAGCAAGTTTTGATTGTAGAACGCGGCAAGTTTTTGTGTATTTTTTAGCTTGATGCTATCGCACAAAAAGTAACTGGCCTTTCTTGATAGTGGATCATTGGATGAGCTAAACGTCCAACTTACCTTAGGATGTAGACCATTTTTAGTCAGACTAGAATCATAACCACAGCTGACGTTGATAGACGATAGGTTCAGCTGGCTTTTTAGCTTAGTGCTAGCCGTAGTCAGCGCCATGTCAGCGTTGCCGGTTCTTAGTGCTTTTAGTGCCGCTTCTTCACTGGCATAGGCTTTTAGATTGATATCGACACCGAGCTCGTCGGCATAAGTGCGCACCAGATCAAACCCAAAACCATGCTGGAAGCCATCGGTAGCAAAGTAAGTGCTATCGCCTGGTACCGCAGCAATGGTCAAGGTATTCTCCAGCATGACATTGTCGTAGGCTGGTACCGATGTGTTCATGGTCGTCAAACTCTCAGCGGGCAACGAGAGTAGAGCGATACTAGAGATTTGTGCCAGCTTCTTGGTTCTGGCAAAACGATTAGACGCAATAGGGGTAACGGATGAAACGATGTTACTTTTGGTGTTCAGTAGGCGTTTAGATGGACGCAGTAAATAAGAAATACGGCGTTTGGCCCCTTGCGCAGATACTTTTACACGATAAGTAATACGCTGCATGGATGTCTCCTGATTTTAGCCATCCTTCTTACCGCAAAAACACGTATAAATATATGTGCATGATATTGACATATATCGATATCGTGTCTTAAATAGAGTGGCATTTTTAATAGGATAAATGCCGCTCTATCTTGTTTGACTATAGCGCCACTAGCGTACTCTCTCTAAGAGTTAGTGGGATAGTTTGTCGTCAGCCAGCTATCAATATGTCATAAGAGCGTTCTAAACAGTCTTTATAAGTACTGGTTTAAAATACTGAACGCACAACGACATGAAGGATATAAATCAGATGATTCCTTCATCGATAACTAAATATGGCTAGTGGCCAAACAACTATATATCAAACATAGGTAAGGTCATGATTAAGTTATTGAAACAAAGACATAGCTTGAAACATTGATGTAAGGTTTTGCCAATGAGGCAAATACAGTCATCTGTTTTAACTATGCTAACTTTGATGGCTGGCTATACTCTGAATCACTAATATTAAGTTACTAGTAATAGGATAGCTGGCTACTAAAGTTGTTTGTCCAGCGATGAGGGTAAGCAAAATAACCAGAATTGATAGTTTATAGCGGTCTATCAAACTGACTATGTCATACCGTCATCGCGACACCAAAAATAAAAAAATACCATGCTGCTAACATACATAGTGCAAACATAGTATTTCAATGGGTAGCAGTTTAAAATCTTATCGCTGATATAGCATGATAAAGTCCTAAACAACTACCATCATTATTTTGGTGCCATAACCGGAAGCTGTAATAATGGGAAGTTTCATGACAAAACGTTCTTTCTTACGGGTAGTAATATGCGGTTACTAATTGCATTATTCAAGTGGAGTTAAGAAAAAAGCGATAAAACTTAACAATTGAGATATAAACGGTTAATTTTCCAGATATTTGGTACATAATAATCAAAAATAGAATAACAAAGTTTAAATAGTAGTCAAACTAGACTTTATGCTTATGGTGTGACTATAGCATTAGCAAGTCTAGTTTGGCTTTTGAACTATCGTTTTCTCTAGAAGTTTTTCTCTATAAATTTTTCTCTATCAATGACCACCGTTTCAACTGGTCTGTAAGTGGCTAGTTTATGCTGGATTTTCGATATCGATGAAAGTAACTGGCAGACCAAATTTTTGAGCAACTATCTCTCCTAACGCCTGAATACCGCCACGCTCCGTTGCATGATGACCACAAGCAAAATAATCAATCCCAAGCTCACGCGCGCTATGTGTGGTACGCTCAGATATCTCTCCTGAGATAAACGCATCACAGCCCATGCTAGCCGCTTGCTCAATCATATCTTGCGCACCGCCCGTACATATACCCACACGTTCTATCAGCCTGCCATTTGTCTGAGCAGATGAGTCTGCATGATACTCAGCTGAGATATGTAATGGCGCGCGACCTAAGGCTTGAGTCATGGTGGCAATGAGATCGTCAGCAGTTTGCGGTGTACAAGTAGCGATATTGCCAACAGGATGGGATTCGGTAGGATAGAGCGCACCAGTAATCGTCATGCCGAGCATGTCAGCAAGCTTTGCGTTGTTGCCAGAGATAGGGTGCGAGTCAAGCGGTAGATGATAGCCAATCATAGAAATACCATGTTGCATCAGCTTGCGCACGCGTCGACCCTTCATCCCAGTGAGCGTAGCAGGTTCGCCTTTCCAGAAGTATCCATGATGTACCATAATTGCATCGGCATTGTCAGCGATGGCAGCATCAATTAGAGCTTCACAAGCCGTGACACCAGTGACGATACGTTGAATCGGGCGTCCACCATCGACTTGTAGACCATTTGGCGCATAGTCTTTAAACGCGCTGGTAGATAAGTAGTCGTCACAGAACTGTGTCAATGCCTGAGCGCTAATGCTTTGAGTATTGGATTCAGCTGTCGTATGATTTGCAGTCATTATGTTTTCCTGTCATCAATAAAATGTATGTCGTAAGGTGCTGTAGATTAACTAAGCAAAAATTATGTATTATCTGTCATGTTTGAGAGTGTTTGGTTTTGGACTTCTCGCTTTATGTTCAATTCTCGAAATGTTGAAGTGTCGAGCATCGTAAAAGCTATTTTAACATGCCGTTGTAAGCAAGCAGACAAGCTGGATAACTGAAATGGTACACGATACGTTACTATTTACTGGTATTGCGGTTATAATTTATATACGTGAGTCTGCCTAGCTGTATAGCATTTGACCATCTGATGAATGGGTCAACACTAGCTAAGCGGTCGCCATTATCTCACTTCGTTTTTCACTGTCTGTTTGCAATAAATTTATAGAGGTTTTATATGTCGTCATCCCGGAACACCAATAACAAGACGTCTTTATTAAAATGGTTACCTTGGGTCTTATTGCTGCTAGTGTTGGCAGCGTTTATCTGGTTGTTCACGAGTATGAAATCGACGTCGGAGGCCACATGGGAGCCGCCGAGAACCCCGCCTGCGGAGCAGCAGGCAGCAGAGCCAGTGTCGGACACGCCAGCGCCTATTTCTTCTTATCATAATGCGGTGGCGCGTGCATCGCAGTCTGTGGTCAATATCTATACGACGCAAACGATGACCGAGCATCCTTATATGGATGATCCTGTACTGCGCCGGTTTTTTGAATATCATGGTGGCCCATCACAGGAGCAGGGCAATACCAATTTAGGCTCTGGTGTGATCGTATCAGAAGATGGCTATATTGTGACTAATGCCCACGTAATCGAAAAGGCCGATGAGATCACAGTCGCGTTCAATGATGGTCGTAAGAGTCGTGCCAGAATTATCGGTACAGATCCTGATAGCGACCTAGCTGTGATTAAGGTTGATATGACAGGGCTGACACCACTTGGCTTCCGCGAAGATCCGATTCGTGTAGGGGATTTGGCCTTAGCAATTGGTAATCCGTTCGGTGTGGGTCAGACAGTGACGCAGGGGATTATCTCAGCGACTGGTCGTACTGGACTGGGCGTCAATAAATTTGAAGACTTTATCCAGACTGATGCGGCGATTAATCCGGGTAACTCAGGCGGTGCACTGGTCGATGCTCATGGCGAGCTAGTCGGTATCAATACCGTGATATTCTCGCGCTCTGGTGGCTCGATGGGTATTGGCTTTGCGATTCCAACGGCACTGGTTGAGCAAGTGATGAATGCTTTGATTAAAGACGGCCGTGTCAGTCGTGGCTGGTTAGGTATCGAGATTCAGTCACAGCTACGTGATCCAACGCAGTTAGAGACATCAACAGGCGTAGAAGTACTAAACGTCATTGATAACAGCCCAGCGGCGAAAAGCGGTCTACGCGTCGGTGATATCGTCCTAACCATCGACGATGTCGAGATGACAGATGCCAATACCTTGATTCAGTATGTTGCTCGTAAGCCACCAAATACTGAACTGGATGCACAAATATTGCGTCAAGGTAAAAACGCCCAAGTAAAAATCACGCTAGAAGAGCGTCCAGCACAAGAACCACTTGAGCGTCCTGTCGTACTACAAAATGAGAGCATGGGCGGAATGGAGCAGCCAACCATCCAAGGCGATGAAGAAACGCCAATGATGTCAAAGGCAGAGCGTGATCGTATGCGTGAAGAGCTGATGAAACTGTTTGAACAAGATGCCGCATCGCAGTAAGTTGTGGTGGTTCTTATCACTAGGTGCTGACTCATTATGTATATATGAGTCAGCACATGCATTTAGCTGATAACAACAAAAAGCGCGCTCCTTATCTAAAGGAGCGCGCTTTTTGTTGGAGCTGATTGTTTGAATTTTAAAGGCTAGGTTTATCTATACGTAACGCTGCTATAACTTTTCGATTGGGTCATGATTGATATAAATAACGCCTTGCACACGGCAACAGCAGGGCAAGATTTCATCTTCTTCAATCATCGCCAGTGGGTCAAATGGATAATCGACCGTATGCGAGCTAGCAATACGTTTGACTCGGCAACTACCACAATAGCCTTCGCGGCATTGATAGTTTACCTCGTGTCCGGTGCGTAGCAGTCCATCTAGTAGACTCTCGTCATCGTGTAGATAGAACTGCTTTTTACTGGTCATTACCCAAGTCATCGTTAATCCTATTGGGATATGTTTATGCTATTGCTATCCCTACTATTAACCCATAAGACGATTACCGCGGTAGAAATTTTATAGCTTCAAATCTCTACCGCTCAAGCCTTTATCATTCAAAGCCTTTCTAGCTCAAAGCTCTTATAATGTAGATTCTTATAGTTCAAAGCTCTTATAATTCAAAGTCATCAAAATCACTGTCTGATAAGTCAGAGTCAATCTGACCAACCAAGTACGAGCTAATCTCGGTCTCTTGCGGTGCTACCTGCACATTGTCAGACGACAACCACGTGTTGATCCACGGGATTGGGTTTGATTTTGAGTTCGGGAACGCCGCTGGCAAGCCGACGGTTTCCATACGCAAGTTAGTGATGTATTCGATATATTGGCAAAGGATGTCTTTGTTTAAACCAATCATTGAGCCATCTTTGAACAGATAGCCTGCCCATTCTTTTTCCTGCTCAGCAGCTTTACGGAAGATTTCAATACTTTCTTCATAGCACTCTGCGGCAATATCGACCATCTCAGGATCGTCACGACCGTTACGCATGAGGTTCAGCATATGCTGCGTACCAGTCAAATGCAGCGCTTCATCACGAGCGATTAGCTTGATGATTTTGGCATTACCTTCCATCAATTTACGCTCAGCAAACGCAAACGAGCAGGCAAATGACACATAGAAACGAATGGCTTCTAGGACATTGACCGCCATGATGCACAGGTACATTTGCTTTTTCAGTGATCTCAAATCAACCGTGACTTGCTCGCCATTGATGTTGTGCGTACCTGGGCCGTACAGGCTATAGAGCTGTGAGTTGCGATACAGCTCATCATAGTACTGAGCGATATCAGAGGCACGGCCTAAGATGTGCTCGTTTTGCATAATGTCATCAAAGATAATATTTGGATCGTTGACGATATTACGAATGATATGCGTATAGCTGCGCGAGTGAATGGTCTCGCTAAATGACCATGTCTCAATCCACGTCTCAAGCTCAGGGATAGACACCAGCGGCAGTAGCACGACGTTTGGACTACGACCTTGGATAGAGTCGAGTAGGGTCTGGTATTTGAGGTTGCTCAAAAATATGTGCTGCTCATGTGAGGATAGATTGCTAAAGTCGATACGATCGCGTGATACATCGACTTCTTCTGGACGCCAAAAGAACGATAGCTGCTTTTCAATCAATTGCTCAAAGATAGGGTGCTTTTGTTGGTCGTAGCGCGCCACGTTGACTGGCTGACCAAAGAACATCGGCTCTTTTAGCGCATTGTTTGGCGTTTGAGAAAAAATCGAGTAAGTCATGGGACTGCCTTTATAATTGATACGGTTATTAATTTATAGGGGTTTGACTGGTTTTGATTTGATGTTATGACATGTTTTTGGATTATAGCGTTTTAGCTTAGAGGTTCTCTAGTGATATCTGCGACGACTCTTGCCCATCGTTCATATAGGCTTTGAATATCTCGCTCAGCTCACTATCATCGAGTGCTTCTAATTCATCAAGCGCGCTTTTGCGTAGGGTACTCACATCAGACTCTTCTGCTGCTGTTTTTAAGTCTTTTTTAGCCGCTCTCGATGCTGGTTTTTTGACTGCTTTTGCCACGCTTTTTTTGGCGATAGTTGTCTTTGGTGCTTCATCCACACCTAACTGCTGACGCACCTCTGCAATATCAACCTCGACTTGTACGATATGCGAGCCACCATCGTTTAGGTCTGAAAATACGTTTGGGATAAACAAACCACCGTCTTTGATGATTGCGGTATATTGCACATGACCTCCGTCGTTTTAATTCTATCTGTAGGTTTTAATCTTAACAGGATTAAGGCGTAGCAGAGTTCTTGGAATTCAAGCAAGAACTAGTTTGGACTACGTCTAACAAAGCCTCGATCTCCTTATTTATATTACTTAAAATTTGCTTCTGTAACCCTAGCGTCAGTTCTTCACAGATGAAATTACACAATTTCGTTTTATCTAGTGAACTAATTATTGATTTGGCGCCATAGTCATCCACCTTTGACCTCTCATGATAAAAATCTTCCATTTCACTAACTGAATCTGTATTTAAAAGACTTTCAACGCCCTTTTTAAAGGTAGAGTGAACTCCCTCACTCATTCTTCGAATATATATATTGCTATAATTACTGCTTGGCTTTTTCGTATCATTGTCGAATAAAAAGACTACTTTACTCTTAACTAAGTCTTCGTTTGCCTTAAAAAAACTAATTGCATTATTAAGTGCACTATCACCCGTATTCTCAACATTCACCCGTATTCTCAACATTATTTTTATCGTTTATTCGCCCAATCCATTGAAATTTAAATGGCAACTCTGACTTACCAAAAATACGCTTAGCTGTATTAAAGTATTTTTCGTCTGTTTCACCTTCTAAGAATACTGTAGTACTATTAGAAAATGAATCAAACTCAATTGAAAAAGCTTCCTTGACAGCTTGCTCATTAGTCCAGTTAACAAATTGGGGATTTTTTGCTATATAGGTTTTTCCTATCTCATTTTTTCTAAGGACTATAACTTTATCGTTATTACGATTGGGGTTATGAATAATGAATGGCGAATGAGTTGAAATGATTATTTGCGAGGTTTGACTACCCTCAGAATCTGTAAACAATTTCTTGAAGAAATCTAAAGATTTAATTTGCCAGCTTGGATGTAGACTAAGTTCAGGTTCATCAATTAATATTAGTGCGCCTTTTGAGCTCTCCTTATTTCTTAGTAAAAACCCACCTCTAAATACTATCTGTTTCTCACCAGAGCTTAACTGATTCAGAGTCATTTCGTTACTACCTTCGCTAAAAATAATTTCTTTACCCTGTGGTGTGTTTTCAATTCGCTCATATTTTTTTGAAGGAAACATGTAGTCAAAAGCATTTGTAAATCGCTTCATTTTTACATTCTTAATTTCATCAGGAGGAACTGACCCTGAATTATTCATAACCCAATTACTTAAATCTAGAGCATCCAAAGTTTGAATATCAACAAGTAATTGAGCCACATCTGTCGCTAGCTCCGTATTTGAACTGATACTCAATCTGTCAGAGTCTATATCAGATGTTTGGACTGTTGTAATTGGAGCTGAGTCAAAGTTAACTTCAGAATTAGAAAAGATAGATTGAAGCATAATTTTATTATTATTTAGTTCATACGAAGGAATTTCAAGCCTTTGACCACTGGTTAAAACGTTTTCTACCTTTATAGCTTTCCAATCATTTGGGAAACTAGAATCTAGTGTAATATGAAATATCGCTCCATAATTAACTACAAAATTACGAAGTCTAGCTTCATGTGATAACTGTTGAACTTGTTTTTCTGAAAGCTCAATCTCAAAGGAAACTATTTTACAGCTCTTCCTATTTGGCAGCTCATACCTTGAAAGTTCATGAATATCATTCATTAAACGAGATTTACCAACACCGTTTTCTCCAGCAAGAATTATGGTATCGATTACATTACCTTCATTATCGGTAAAATCAAATTCAGTATTACCGAATAAAGAATGGTCTTGGTATCTAATTTTACGAATTTTCATAATCTGTATTTCTAGAAGTTTTAGGTTGATATCAAAAGAACTATGTCTCCAAGCAAGTGTTGCCTCGAAAAAGCAGTTTATCCTTGATGGTAGCGAGGTTCTGTTAAGTTAAATTGCGATGCGAACTAGCTAGAGATAGTGTGTTGATAGCATCAACACACTGAAACTCGGTAGTTCGTATGCCACTAATCAAGCAGATACAATCGAATGGCGAATCTAACCCAAAAGCCAAACCCGCCATCTATCAAGAACTTAAATCTTACATGCACCGCCAGCGCAGTCATCTTCCATATCCGCTTGGGCATCGTTCGCACCATCACGAGTGTTATGGTAGTACAACGTCTTCACACCCATTTTATAAGCGTTTAGCAAGTCTTTTAGCAATATCTTCATCGGTACACGGCCACCAGCATAACGAACTGGATCGTAGTTGGTGTTGGCAGAGATACTTTGATCGACGAACTTCTGCATGATAGCGACCAGCTTTAGGTAACCGTCATTGTTTGGCATTTGCCATAGTAGTTCGTACTGATCTTTTAGCTTATCAATCTCAGGCACGACTTGCTTTAAGATACCATCTTTTGACGCTTTGATAGAGACCAGACCACGTGGTGGCTCGATACCGTTGGTCGCGTTGGCGATCTGACTAGAGGTCTCAGACGGCATCAAGGCGGTTAGGGTAGAGTTGCGTAGACCGTGCTCAGTGATCTCGCTGCGTAGCGTTTCCCAATCGAGATGTAGCGGCTCTTGGCAGATTTTATCCAAGTCGGCTTTGTACGTATCAATCGGCAAGATACCTTGTGAGTACGTGGTCTCATTGAACGCAGGGCACGCGCCTTGCTCTTTTGCCAATTTGTTTGACGCTTTCAAGAGATAGAATTGCAATGCTTCAAACGTCTGGTGGGTCAGACCAAGCGCGCTGTCGTCAGAGTAGCGTGCGCCATTCTTAGCCAAGTAATACGCATAGTTGATTACGCCCACACCTAGCGTACGGCGACGCATGCTGCCGTTTTGAGCGGCTTTTACTGGATAGTCTTGATAGTCGAGCAGGGCATCAAGCGCACGGACGATTAGCTCGGCTGGCTCTTCGATGTCGCTGACGTTTTCGACTTTACCCAAGTTGACCGCTGATAGCGTACAAAGGGCGATTTCGCCTTCTTCGTCATTGATATTATCAAGTGGCTTGGTTGGTAGCGCGATTTCCATACATAGGTTTGACTGGCGAATCGGCGCAACCGTCGCGTCAAATGGGCTATGCGTGTTGCAATGATCGACGTTTTGAATATAGATACGACCCGTGCTAGCACGCTCTTGCATCATCAGGCTGAACAAATCAGCGGCTGGGATCTGACGGCTACGTACGTTAGGATCATTTTCGTACTTGGTATATAACTCTTCGAATTTGTCTTGATCTTCAAAGAACGCATCATACAAGCCTGGCGTGTCACCTGGTGAGAATAGCGAGATATCTTGGCCTTTGATTAGGCGCGTGTACATCGTTTTGTTTAACTGGACGCCGTAGTCCATATGACGGACACGGTTGTCTTCGACGCCGCGGTTGTTTTTCAGTACCAGTAACGACTCAACTTCTAAATGCCATAGTGGGTAGAAAAGAGTCGCAGCACCGCCACGTACGCCGCCTTGTGAGCAGCATTTAACAGCAGTCTGAAACAATTTGTAGAACGGGATACAGCCAGTATGCTGTGCTTCGCCGCCACGGATCGGGCTACCAAGGGCACGGATACGACCTGCGTTGATGCCGATACCAGCGCGCTGTGATACATAGCGTACGATGGCGCTAGTGGTGGCGTTGATAGAGTCTAGGCTATCACCGCATTCGATCAGTACGCACGAGCTAAACTGGCGCGATGGCGTACGCACACCTGACATAATAGGCGTTGGTAGTGAGATTTTGAATTCTGAGGTTGCATCATAGAAACGTTTGACGAAATCAAGACGATCTGACTTGTCGTATTGGCTAAACAAGCACATACCGACGAGCATATATAAGAACTGCGGGCTCTCATAGACAGTCTTGCTCACACGATCCTGTACTAGGTATTTGCCTGCCATTTGCTCAACAGCGGCATAAGCAAGGTTCATATCGCGCCAGTGATCGAGATACTCTTCTAACTCATCAAATTCAGCACGGCTATAGTCAGCTAGGATATGCTGATCGTATTTTCCCGCATCAGTCAAAGTTTTGACATGATCATACAGATGCGGCGGGGTAAATTTGTTATAAGCAATCTTACGTAGATGGAAGATGGCCAAACGCGCAGCCAGATACTGATAGTCAGGCGTGGTTTCAGAGATTAGGTCGGCGGCAGACTTGATGATGGTTTCGTGAATATCACGAGTCTTGATACCTTCATAAAACTGGATGTGCGACTTTAGCTCAACTTGCGATACTGACACATTTTCTAAACCATCAGCCGCCCACGCGATCACCTTGTGAATTTTGTCTAAATCAATAGGCTCTAAACGTCCATCACGTTTGGTTACTTGGATTTTGTCAATATGTGTCATGCTGGCCTCTATTTTGATTGCTTATTGTGATGCTGCGCGCCGAGTGGGCGGCAGACATTCTTTATAACGCTATTATGTGGGGTTGTGCTAGCTGGTTTTTTTGGACAAAAAGCTACCACTACTCATAGTGACGGTTAAAATCACTGAGTACTACATATAGCGTGTTTGTTAATTGGTAGGCACAATATAGCGGGAAAATTTTGAAAATACTATATTGATTTTAGAATAAAACTATGTTGCTACAAGGTTGTAGGCAGTCCAAATTTTGGCAAAGGACGATGGGATAAGGGTTAGACGCAAATGCGGTCAATAATAAAATTTTTGTAAAAATATCGTAAGATTTACTTTTCATTCTCTCGGTTATTGTCGACTGATAATGCGAGTCATGGCGGCAATAATGCGGGCGCAGATTGTACATCAAACCACAAAAAATCGCCACCCGTATCTTATTACTAGCGAGTGACGATTTAGACTAAAAAGGCATTAAAGTTTTTTATGCGACTTATAAAACAATACGAACCGTTTTTGCATTATCCAGTGATGCATAAAGCGCATTCACTTGCTCAGCAGCGGTTAGGTACAAATTGACCCGTGCCGAGTGAAAACGACCTGTTTTAGATGGCTTAACTTCGATAGACGCCAAATCAAAATCAGGGAACTGGCTACCCAAAATTAGCTTTACTTCATTGAGCAAACTCTCACGCTCGCCTTCATGACCGATGATGCTTAGTGGGTAGTTCATCGGGAACTCCCAAAGCTCTGGGTTTTGAATATCGGTCTTTTTGCCTACCAATGCGCCTTTATTTGGCGTCAAATCAGTGACTTTCACTGATGGCTGATTGCTGGTTGGGTTATTTACATTGTTGTCGACGTTGTCGTTGTTATTTTTTGAATCATCACTCATGATATGAGCCTCACTTTTATAGATAATATTTTTGAATAAATCAGCTGGTTAGAGTAGAGATTTTACCTACAGTATCTTTGTCTGCTATTTATAGTGGCGTGCGGTAGATTATTCAAGTTACGTTTGCCGCTCGTTTATTGTATGGCGCTTAGATGACGGCAATATTTACGGCAAATAACCATCAATAGGCATAATATCAGTCGGCAGATTGGTCTCTCCCAGCGCTTCTCGCAGATTGATCTCGATAGTGCGGGACAATGCCGTCAATGGAAGTTGGTTGGCTGCCAAACCAAACGGCTCTTCTAGCTCTTCACTCAATGCATCTAACCCAAAAAAGGTATAAGCAATCACGGCACAAACCAAGGGCGTTGCCCAACCAAGCGAGGCGACCAAGCCAAAAGGCAGCATGATGCAATACAAGTAGGTCGTACGATGTACCAGCAGCATATAAGCAAAAGGTAGCGGTGTGTTATGAATGCGCTCGCAGGCTGCCAAGACAATCGTCATAGAGGTCAGGCGCTCATCCATGTTTTGGATGACTTGCTCTGAGACCAGTCCTTGACGCCGAATATCGCCGAGATGCTTACCCATGAGGCGCATTATATGGTCAGGGACATTTTTTGCTTGATGCATACCATCATGATCTACCGCTGTGACAAAAGGCTTAATATCCGCCCAAGGTGGCGTACCACGCAGCCTGTGGCGTACAGCATGTGCAAAAGCAATGGTCAGATATACCATGGTGCGCTGAGTCTCACGACCATGCTCGTTGTCATCATCTATAAAGGATAGGACTTGGCGCGTTAAGCTGCGAGCATCATATACCAACTGGCCCCATAGCATCCGTGCTTCCCACCAACGCTGATAGCTGGCATTATTTCGAAATCCCAAAAACAGCGATAATGCGATGCCCAATAAGGTAAAAGTGGCGATACCATAATAAGGAAAAGAGTCAGGAATCCAGTGTTGAATAATGGTAATGGTTGTACTAAGGATGGTAACCAATAGCAGCTGCGGATATATTTTTGGAATGATTGAACCGCGAAGGGCGAAAAATATCTTAAACGGGTGGGGTGTTTGCCGGACAATCATGTCAGCTTCCTAGCGATGGGGTATATGGAGACACTATTCAATGTCTCGTGTAATTCTAATACAGAATCGAGTTCTGTAAAGCCCAAAAGGCTATAAATTTATTCAAACTAAAGAGTAAGGTGATTACTTAAGCTTGATAATTGAGATAGCTATAGGAGTTAAATCCTCGCCAAAAGAGCGATGTTTTTATTAATCTACTTTATGTATGTTAAAATGACGCGAAATATCACTTCTTAACTCTATAAAAGCTGCCACCACAAAGATGAATACGCCACCCTAGCTGTACCCCTCCTCAGTAATGATTGCTTCCTATAGCAATTACTCTTATAAAGCGTCTGACGCTTTTTCTTGTGCGCACGCACTGCTTTAACGTTTGTATCACTATTCGATATATCTAGTGGATCATAAAAATTATCCCACTAAAAATATGTTATGACGATAACTCGATAACTATGCTCGTTCACATTTTTATATTTATCATTTGATAGGCAATGGGCAACGTGTCTGGATATCAAAGGGTATAAACAGAGATGTGCCTAGATAGCAAAGGATCTAAATAAAGATGTGTCAGACTTTTCATGTGAGATGATTTTTAACTACTTTTTAGATACTTTCCAATTAGATGTTTTCTAAATAATGATTAGATACCTCGTTTATTGACAGACTAAAGCAGTTCCCCAAAACTGAGTTAAATATGTTAAATACAATTAAAGAGCATTGGCTATCCAATGCGCGCGGCGATGTCTTGGCTGGCATGGTCGTCGCTTTGGCGCTTATCCCTGAAGCGATTGCGTTTTCTATCATTGCCGGTGTCGATCCCCAAGTAGGGCTTTATGCCTCGTTTTGTATCGCGGTAGTGATTGCGTTTGTCGGTGGTCGTCCAGCGATGATTTCGGCGGCGACTGGTGCGATGGCGCTACTAATGGTGACGCTGGTCAAGGATTATGGATTGCAGTATTTGTTAGCAGCCAGTGTGCTGACAGGTGTTATACAGATTATCTTTGGCTTCTTAAAGCTGGGGAATCTGATGAAATACGTATCGCAATCCGTAGTGCTCGGCTTTATCAATGCCTTGGCTATTTTGATTTTTATGTCGCAGGTTCCTGAGCTGATGCCGCAGGCAGGTTCAAACCTAGTACATGTTTACGGTCTTGTGGCGCTAGGTCTAGTTATTATCTATGGCTATCCATATATTCCAAAGATTGGTAAAGTGATTCCATCGCCATTGGTCAGTATTGTACTGGTCACGGCTATAGCCATCTTATTAGGTGCAGAGGCTCGAACCATCAATGATATGGGCCAGCTGCCTGATACCCTGCCGATGTTTTTGATACCTGATATCCCGTTGAACTTAGATACGTTGATTGTTATTTTTCCGTATTCTATCAGTTTGGCGATAGTGGGCTTACTTGAGTCTATGATGACCATGACGATCGTAGATGATTTGACTGACACCAAAGGCGACCGTACGCAAGAGTGCAAAGGTCAAGGTATTGCCAATGTGGTTAGTAGCTTTTTTGGCGGGATGGCAGGCTGTGCGATGATTGGGCAGTCGATCATCAACGTCAAATCAGGCGGTTATACACGTCTCTCTACCTTAGTAGCAGGCGTGTTTTTATTATTGATGGTAGTGTTTTTAAGCGATTGGCTAAAGATTATTCCAATGGCCGCATTGGTCGCTGTAATGATTATGGTATCTATCGGTACTTTTAACTGGGGCTCTTTTAAAGAGCTAAAAACTAAGCCGCTGCAAAGTAATGTGGTCATGATTACGACCGTTGCTGTGGTGGTCGCAACGCATAATTTGGCCTATGGCGTATTGATTGGCGTGCTGCTCTCAGCATTGTTCTTTGCCAATAAGATTGAGCGCTATATGAGTGTGCATAGTCACATGAATGAAGCAGCGCAAACGCGTTATTATCGAGTGGACGGGCAAGTGTTTTTTTCATCAGCAGAGCGTATGATTGATTCCTTCGATATTAAAGAATCTGTCTCTAACGTGGTCATTGACGTGTCGAGCGCGCATTTTTGGGACGTGACAGCAGTCGCCGCCATAGATAAAGTGATTATTAAATTTCGCCGCGAAGGCACGGAGGTAGAGCTCATTGGTTTGAACGAGGCGAGCCAAGCGATGATAGACAATTTCGGTGTGCATGATAAGCCAGGTGCTGAGCAAAGCTTAGGCGCGCATTAAATTAGCTACGTATTAATAGTGTCATATTGATAAATACAAAAAATCTGAGTATATCTCGGCTTTTTTTGTGCAGATTAAAACCTGATTAGAAGACTATATTCTTTTATGAATGAATATTTTAGAAGGCAATAGATGATCAGAAGGGACAAGATAGCTAGAAGAGAAGATGATGATAATTTAGAAAATGGTGTGATATTGAAATAGTTAATCGTTATATTGAAATATCTAGATGTTATGTGGTAAAACAAAATGACTCTAAAGATTATGAGAAATTTTTAAAGCTTCAACAGCTCTTTTTCAACTTCATTGAGAAATGCTTCGATGTTAGCTTCATGACGCTGATAAAACGTCCATTGTCCATGGCGTTCGGACGTAACCAATCCTGCTTTTTTTAACACACCCATATAATTTGAAATGGTTGATTGCGACAATCCAGCTTTTTCTTGGATGTAGCTAACGCATACACCATCCAGATTAGCATGCTCTGGTAATGACGCTGGAAAGTTCGACCTGTCCTTCAACCACTTTATGATTTGACGACGCATGGGGTTGTTAAGTGCAGATATTATGTTTTCTGTATTCATAAAATGTGTGATATCGATACCTAGTTAATAATCAACAACTGTCAGAGTGGAACATTAGATTTTTAGTTTACTCATTATGAGTATAAACACTAAAGCGGAGTAGAACCTATTTACCGCCAATGTGCCAACCATATACAAATAAACGGCTACTAGTAGGATACTGCTTATAACTAGCGTTTATATTCTGACTATACGTTTCTATAACAGTAGAGTATACAGCCAAAACTAGATTAATTATGACAGTTGTACTGTCTAGTCATCGGAATATTGTCGAATAGTAACAATATATGACGAGTAAAAAAAGATTGTTTCAAACCGTATTTAATACTAAAGGTTGTTACGACTGACTTATTAAATACACGTTAGTTCTTTGCCAAACCAGCAGTAAAATAGTATTAGAAAGCTTCTGATATGACAAGGGCGTGTTGAATATTCAACACGCCCTTGATGCTTTATGTTCTTAAATTTTATTAAGCTTTTTTATTAATCTGGTTAGCGTCGCGGCAGAGTGCCAAAAAATCTAATAAACATAGTCGTGATATTTTAGCTTTTTAGAAATGCCTCAATTTTTGGTTTAATAGTCATAGAAACAATGACCATTAACGTCAATCCTACTGGTAATGCAACTAGAAACCCTTCTAACCAACCGTTCAAAAATGCTGTTTGATTAGCAAAACCGATCGTCTTTGAGGCAGTACTAAAGGCCAACATAGACTCCATTATGCAAGCCATCAACACACCTGTGATGAGATTGCGTTTGTACGCTTTGGTATTAGGTAGCTTGTGATTAATAAATTTTATGACCAGACCCATCAGTAAGAAGCCAATCGGCATAATCGCATACGCTGCAAGTAGCGCTCTAGACCAGTCTATAAAAAATGTATCGGAATATCCGACATTCATATAGGTCATCACACCTGTTAAGAGACCACCTATGACAGTCATTAAGGCAAGTATTAATAACACTTTGTAGAGCAACGGTGTTTTTTTAGTGCCATCAATGAGCAAGGACTCGGTATTTGCCGGCATCGTATTTGGAGCCATAGTCATTTTCCTATCATCATAAAGAGCGTTTAATTATTCGTTGTTTTTTTCTGCCTGTCGATCGCTTACAGATTGGTCTTCTGCAACACCTGCTTTCCAGTAAGAAAAGGCATATAGTTCATCCTTAGACCACTGTTGCTCGACCTTTAGGTAATGACGAAGGGCTTTGACAGATGAGAATTCGCTAGCGATATAAGCAAAACGGCTCTGCTCTGCAGTTGGCAAATCGAGAGATTTTACTGTGTCGATTAATTGACTGCCTTGCGTTGGATCTGGGTTGTGTAACCATGTCATGGTGATATTGGCCGCTGTCGGCAATTCTTGCTCATCTTCTGTACCGTGCACTTCGATGATGCATTGACCAGTCGCACTGGCAGGCAAGCTTTCTAATATCGAGCCGAGCACTGGTATCGCTGTGGCATCGCCAATCAGTAGAAAATAATCTGCATCAGGACAAAGCGCTTTGGTTTTAGGCTTCATTAAGATACCGATCTCGTCGCCAACCTCAGCATGAGTGGCCCAGCCTGAAGCGGGTGCCTCATCACCATGAGCGACAAAATCAATCCAGATCTGTTGTTTTGCTACATCGGCGCCGCGATGAGTATAAGTGCGAACAACGAATGTAGTATTGTCATTTAGGTCAATTGGCTGAGCTTTATCGATGGGAATAAGCACTTTATTGTTTGCGCCAACTGTCATGGTCGCGATATTGGCAATAGTATCTGCTTGGCCTGTTAGGTATATACGAATGTAGTGCGGAGTAATCATTTGCTTGTGAGCAACGGTCATGATTTCGCGTACAGGTTTTTGATTTATTGTGTTATTCATACGGATCTGTCCTTACTTATTTATCGATAGTCTTGCTGTTGTTAACGTTATCTATCATGGTGCGACTGACACGGAAAAATAACGCAAGCTCTACGAGGCTTAAATCTTTCGTTAATTGCTGTCTTGTCCATTCTTCTGCTGCATCAAGCTTTGTCATAACTTCTTCGCCTTTAGAGGTCAGCTGTAGTAATTGGCTGCGACCATCAAGCGGGTTATCTGTCTTCAAGATTAGCTCAGCCGCCAATAGATCATTTAAGGCGCGGGTGATTTGCGCTTTGTCTCGCTGTATATGTTTAGAGATTGATAGCGCAGTGCTATTCGGGTTATAACAGACACCTTTTAAGGTTCTGATATTAGTCACGGACAACTCGACACCTTGCTGACGAATGCCTTCTAGCAGTAGATTGGTATAGGTATGCATCAATTGATGTAGTGTTTCGCTCAATGAATTGTTAGACATAAAAACTCTTTGATATAGTTGATAGAAGCAACTATATAGAATAAGGTTGATAGTGTCAACTATAAAGTGGTTTTTGAAAGAGTGTGTCTATCTATAATTTGATAATTTTGAATAAGAGAAGATAGTAGAAGGTAAAGTAAATAGGGGTGTATATTGAACGAGGAGCTCTCGGATTAAAGGGATTTATGACTAGGAAACTTGGTAATTAAGGATCTTTATAATTAAACAGCTTTGCAATTAAAAAAATTGCAATTAATAAACACAGTGATTAATAAGCACATTGATTAATAAATTCTATAACTAAAAAAGCAGGCACAAAAAAAGCTGAGATATACTCAGCTTTTTTATTTTTAATCACTATCTGAAACCTATTAGCTAGGCTCAGTATTTCTCTTCGAGTTTAGTCGTTTTCAAGGAAAGAGCGCAAGTGCTCAGAGCGTGATGGATGACGCAATTTACGCAATGCTTTTGCCTCGATCTGACGAATACGCTCACGCGTTACATCGAACTGTTTACCGACTTCTTCCAAAGTATGATCCGTTGGCATATCGATACCGAAACGCATTTTTAGGACACGCGCTTCACGTTCAGTCAGGTTACCCAATACATCACGCGTCGCTTCTTGCAGACCAGCAGCAGTCGCATCATCAACAGGGCTTGAAATCGTACCATCTTCGATAAAATCACCTAGGTGCGAATCTTCATCATCACCGATAGGGGTTTCCATAGAGATAGGCTCTTTAGCAATTTTCAGCACTTTACGGACTTTAACTTCGTCCATCTCTAAGCGTTCGCCTAATTCCTCAGGTGTTGGCTCGCGGCCCATTTCTTGTAGCAATTGACGTGAGACACGGTTTATCTTGTTGATCGTCTCAATCATATGCACAGGAATACGAATGGTGCGCGCTTGGTCAGCGATCGAGCGAGTAATCGCCTGACGAATCCACCAAGTAGCATAGGTCGAGAACTTATAACCACGGCGATATTCAAACTTATCAACGGCTTTCATCAGACCGATATTACCTTCTTGGATAAGATCCAAGAACTGTAGGCCACGATTGGTATATTTTTTGGCGATAGAGATAACCAAACGTAGGTTAGCTTCAACCATTTCTTTTTTCGCGCGGCGCGCTTTTGCTTCACCAACAGCCATACGACGTGCCACATCTTTCATGTCGTGGATTTTCATGTCGAGCTGCTGCTCGTAATCACGAATACGACGTTGAAGTAAAATGACGTCATCAGTGACTTTTTCTAGCGTACCAGCAAATGCAGGCTTACCTTTGATACGTTCAATCAACCAATCAACATTGGTTTCATTGCTAGGGAAGGTCTTACGGAACTCTTCGCGCGGCATACGACCACGGCGAATCACCAAACGCATGATTTGACGCTCTTGCTTACGCACGTCGTCGTAGACGTCATGCATGATAGCCATGACTTGGTCTGACAAGCGATTGTTTAGCTTTAGCATCATAAAGCGTTCAGCAAGTAGGGCATACGCGGTATCAGCCTGTACGCTACCACGGCCATAATCAAGCAATGCTTGCTTGGCTTTAATAAATAGATGCTCGATCTCTTCTAGGCGTAAACGAACTTCTTCTGGATCAAGACCGCTGGTTTCTTCTTCAGCTTCGTCTTCAACGTCATCTTCATCTTCGTCGTCATTATCAAGCGCGGCTGCTTTCGCATTGACCTTAGCTTTGATAACCGGTGGGTTTTCTTTTTCTTCTTTGATGCGTTCACGCTCTTCTTTCGCCGCTTCCTTTGCTTCTTGAGCTGCGATTTTGTCTTCTTCGGTCTCAGGGTCTAAGAAACCAGTGATGACGTCAGATAGCTTTTTTTCGCCGTCTTGGACTTTTTGATACTCGTCAAGGACAAACTGTACGGTACCAGGCCAGTAAGACATGGCATGCTGTACATCACGAATACCTTCTTCGATACGCTTAGCAATGGCAATCTCACCTTCGCGAGTTAGTAGGTCAACCGTACCCATTTCACGCATATACATACGTACAGGATCAGTGGTACGACCAGGCTCAGTTTCAACAGAGGCGAGTACTGCCGCTGCCTCATCTGCTGCCATATCATCATCACTTGAATCATCGTTCATCAAGATGTCATCGGCATCAGGAGCTGATTCAAAGATTTTGATACCGACATCGGTCAGCATTTGCACAATGTCTTCGATCTGATCGCTTTCGGTAATAGAGTCGGGCAGCTGGTCATTCACCTCAGCGTAGGTAAGATACCCTTGCTCTTTGCCCATTTGGATTAAGGTGGCCAGTTGAGATGTGGACTTAGAAACTGACTTATCGTTCATAAATACTCGCTTACTTGCATCGGACATTTTTATATTGTGACTCGCTATCGCTCGCTCTTTGCGTTGATCTTATCAATCGATTGATCAAAATATGGCGTAGAGGTTGTCAATAATATCAAAAATGAGTTGATATGAATAAAGGCTCAAAACACTACAATAACAATGCTGATAAACAGCTAAAAATTAGAAAAGCTAAAAAGACTTCAATACAGTACCTAAAAAAATATAGTACTTAAAATTTAATACTCAAAAATAGTATCTAAAAGCTGATACGTAAAAATAATACCTAAAATTTGTGCTTAACGATGCATGCTCACAATCATTCACCAAGCAGTGCTGTCAATATACAGCGACACAGTTTAACACAGACCACAGTCGTCAAGCACGAGCTAGTGATAGCTACCGACCATTTTTTACTGATTATTTGCCATCAGCTAAATGATTTGGGAGCGACTCATGCTACTGGGCATAATCATTAGTAGTGGGGGCAGCTGCTAGACTTTTAAAGGGTCAACATTTGAAATTAAACATTAAGACTGCACAGTGACCATCTGGGCAGATTGCTCTGCCTGCTGTGCGCGTAGCCAATCATTCAATAATTGGGTTTGTTTACGGACGATCGCAAGCTTAATATGATCAGGGTTCTGTATCAGCTCTTGTATTTTTTTCTTCATGTTGCGCTCAAGCAGCTGGCTGACTAGCTCTTCGATTAGGCCATCAAGCCCCAAAATATTGCGTGCGGTTAGCGCTTTATAGAAGCCGCCCCAGTTACGGCTGAGCATGTCTTGGGTCGCAGGCTTTACGTTTGATAAGATAAAATGCGCCGCTGCATTGACATCTTTTGGTAGGTAATTAAGACAGCGCTTGATGGTGCTTACGATGTCTAGCAGAGCCGCATCTTGCAAGTCTTCCCACGCAAGCGGACGCAGTGTATCAGGCGATGCTTTTTGTTTGATATGAGCAGGTAAGTGTAAGCCATTAATTCCTGACTGTTGCCAAATCGACTCAATAGGGTCGTCGATTAACGCGCGCGGCTGAAACAAAAAGCAAAGCTGCAATTGCTGACTGATGGTCATATCACCATCAAAATCTAGCAGCGCATCTTTGGCCTCGACATTCTGACTGCGTTTACCGCCAAGCTTTTGATAAACATCATTGTTGAGCAAATAGCGAAAGCTACTGCCTTTGGGCAAGGCAGTCGTCAGCGAGCGTACTTGAGACATGAGCTTGGCTTTGCCTTCAGCCAGACTCATGTCATAACGCTCACTCAAGTACGCAAAAATATACTGCGATAGCGGCATGGCATTAGCGATTTGCTCACGCATGGCATCGCTGCCCTGACTCTTAATAAAAGTATCAGGATCATGATTGTTCGGCAGGGTTAAAAACCGTAGCTCTTTGTCATCGGCCAATACAGGCAGCGCAACTTCAAGTGTACGCCAAGCGGCTTTTTGGCCTGCACTATCTCCATCAAAGCTCAAGGTAAGCGTTGGATTGAGTGTCAGTAGACGCGATATTTGGCTTTCATTAATTGCTGTACCCATCGAGGCGATTGCCCCATAGATACCTGCTTGATACAGGGCGATCACATCCATATAGCCTTCGACCACCAGCCAACTGTCTGCACGCTGCTGACGTGATTCATAATAGCCATACAGTACATGCTGCTTATGAAAGACGGGCGAGTCTGAGGAGTTGATATATTTAGGCTTTACTTCGTCATCGAGCGCCCGACCGCCAAAACCAATAGTGCGGCCTTGGTTATCACGAATTGGGAAGATGACTCGGTCGCGCAATAGATCGTAGTCGCGGCCAGACTCTGACTGACGTACCAATCCTAAGGCTTTTAGACCCTCAATATCCTGCGGAAATTGATGTTCAAGATGCTGCCAGCCAAATGGCGCATAGCCCAGACCAAAGGTCTCAAAGATGTCTTCGGTGATACCGCGTGATAAAAAGTAGTGCTTGGCATGGGGATGCGTGGTCAAATTGTGCTGATAGAACTGCTGGATTTGCTCTAGTAGCTCATATAGATTGCCATCTTTATCATCGCTTTGTTCAATACCATGAGTGTCCTGCATACCAGTGCTAGCATCCGTATCTGTCAACCATGCTGGCGGATAGCCACTGTCGTCTGCATGGTTTGGCAAATACGGCTCGGAGGAATACGAGTCCATCGAATAGGACGCTGAATCATACGCCTCTAACGGTGGAAAATTCTCATAGCCCTGATTGTCATCGTAACTGGGCTGGTCTATGTAGTTTTGGTCACTTTGGGCAACATTGTTTTGATGATTGTCTTGATAAATGTCTTGACGATTATTTTGATGGTTGTCTTGATTTGTACCGTCTTGGCTTACTTTGCTATGTTCTACAGTTGGGCTAGGCACATTGTGAAGTGGCGGCGGTGCAATAGGTTTGGGTGCGCGACGTTGATAACTAACGTTTTGCTGCTCTTCTTTAGGTACTTCAATGCCTGTTTGTTTTGATAGTTCATTGACCGCTTCAATGAATGTCAAATTCTCATAATCACGCAAAAAACTGATGGCATTGCCACCGACGCTACAGCCGAAGCAGTGATAGATGTTTTTTTGTGGATTGACATAAAAGGAAGGCGATTTTTCACCGTGAAAAGGGCAGCAGCCTTTATATTCACTACCAGCGCGTTTAAGCGTGGTGTGTTTACCAATGATGCTGATCAGGTCAGCTTGGCTATTTAATTGTTCAAGAATATGGTTAGGAATGCTCATACAAAAAACAGTTTACCATAGGTCGATTATGTTGGGGCAGAGGTAATAAGGTACTGCTAGAAAAATAAGGCCAACATAATGTTGACCTTATTATCAATGAATACAGACTGTGTTAGCTAGGCTAAAAGACTTCACGTAATCAATTATTATCCATATCACTCACACTGTCGTCATTTAGCGTAGTGCGACGTGTTGGATTGGTATTTAGGGGATCGACGTTGGCTTCTCGTGCAGTTGAGCCAGTGCTTGATTGACTGGTCACGCGCTCAGCTGACGCTTCAGGTAGACCTAAGCCTACGCTGATACCATTACGTGCAGCAGCATTATTGGCGACTGGAGTATTAGCAGGCGTCGTGTTTGTTCCTGCTAGTCTCAACTGTGCTGCATTACGAATCATTTGTGTCTTAGTGGCGCCATTATACTCGCCAGATGCGACTGATTTGTCAGTCGTGTTCGAACGACCAAGCTTGCCAAAGGTAATCTTATTGAGCCAAGTACGGTCACGTTTGGTGCTTAATTTCACACTACCGTTGCTGGTTAGCATTTCTGGGTAGTTGATCTGCAACAGCGTTTTGTACTCATTGGCCAAATCGTTTAGACCAAGTTTTTCATGGCTATAAGCTAATACCGCAAGAGCATCTGGGGTTGACTCACTCAGCGGGTAGTACTGGAATACCCATTTGGCACGGTTAACCGCTGCTACATAAGCTTCACGCTCGATATACCAATTGGCTGCGCTCATTTCGCTCTCAGCAAACTGGTTATAGATGAACGTCATACGCTGAGCGGCATCTGGTGCATACGGGCTGTTTGGATATTTATTGATAAGCTCTTGGAAGTTGGCAAAGGCAATACGCAAATACGCAGTATCACGCTCAGCTTGGTTCAGCTTAAAGAGCTTTAGGCTCTCAGATGAACCTTCCATATTGGCAACGCCGCGCACATAGTAGGCGTAGCTGACTTGTGGGTTAGACGGGTAGAGACGGATAAACTGCTCAGCACTTGCTGCCGCCATTTCATACTTGTCGCCTTCATATTGTGCATACATCATATCAAGCAAGGCTTGTTCAGCGTACTGTCCGGTTGGGTAGAATGTGCGCAGATTGGTCAGCTCTTCGATACCTTGGATATAGTGACCTTTGTCAATCTGATTGACGGCCTCGTTATAATATCCTTGCTCTGATTTTTCAGCTGTTTCTACTGCCTCACCATCTTTGGCGCCAGTTAGATTTTTGAAAGTCTGGCAACCCACTAGGTTGACGCTAAGCGCCAGTAGGGTTATTGAGGACAGTTTGATAAACGTATTGCCAACAGCTTGCATACTTCTTCTCCGACACAAGACGCATAATAGCAGCGGCGCTATCATGCTATATAAAAGGTTAGTGATAAAAAACGACGCTAAATAGTCAGCGATCCACCAGCAAAAATTTTTTATCGAATGCAGTTTTTGTTATGACGTATTGTACTGATAGATTGGGTTTGATACATAGTGCTTGTATAATAAGCCAGTCATAGACCACATGCATTTAACCATAATCAAACGGCTTAAATGGCAAACACGGTCAACAAAGTCCAATGCTATTTTTATACTGTATCTAAGTACGGCATTCGCATACAGTGCCATAGCATACAGCAAAACATGACTATACTTTATAGAATAACATTTGCTACGTCTATTTTTTCGCCATCTATATTGTATAGGCAGTTTAACATGAGCGGCTGTCACGAGCGATATCGAATGTCGCTAGCATGAGTAAATATACAGTAAATTACAGCAATGTCATGTTCTAGAGATTTAAGCGATGCATCTTACAGCCCAAAGGTATGCTCAAAAATTAACAGATAGCATGCAGCTTCTATAGGGCTTATGCGTGCAACATGATACACTAGAGCGGTGTTGTCTTCGCTTTTTTGTACCTTGAAGATGGTTATCTGCTACTTATAGGCAAAAAACGATAATCAAAAAACGACAATTTTTTATACTGCTATTTATAATACTATCTTCGAAGTCACCTCACAAAATACTGTCAGGGGCTTTGCCACGTATCAATGTATCAATCCGCTATGAATAATGATGCCATGACTACCAATTTATCACCGAATCAATCGCTAGATACTGATTCATCAGCACAAGAGTCACCAATGCCAAATGATGTTTTGAACAATAATGAGCTACCTGATAATCAACCAATGATGAGTGAGCAAGTGCATGATGATGCGCTTGATAATGAAGAGTTGCTCATCGATGATGGTAATGATCTGAACGATAGCGACATTGATGATAATGATATTGATGACAGCGACATGGACGGCGACGACGATGAAGCCCCAGTAGCGGGTCAAGCTGTACCAGTGATTGTAGATATGACGCATGTGGTCACAGAAGATCAAGCTGGTCTGCGTATTGATAAGGTCGCCTCACAAGCGTTTTCAGACTTTTCACGTGTGCAACTCCAGAACTGGATTACTGACGGCAGTTTGCTCTATAACGGCAGTGTTCAAAAACCGAAAGTCCGTGTCAAAGCAGATGACGTATTGCATCTATCAACGACGTTACAGCAGCATGGCGAAGACCAACCAGAAAATATAGATATCGATGTTGTCTATGAAGACGACGACGTATTGGTAATCAACAAACCTGTCGGTATGGTGGTTCACCCAGGCGCGGGTAATCAAAACGGCACTTTGGTCAATGCATTGCTATATCATTATCCTCAGCAGCATCATTTACCGCGTGCAGGTCTCGTGCATCGTATTGATAAAGACACCTCTGGGTTGCTATTGATTGGCAAAACCAAACCTGCTCAGATGGCACTGATGGAACAACTAAAAGACAAGTCTGTTTATCGTCACTATAAGTGTGTGGTGGCAGGGGACCAAGCAAGCTTATCTCGTCATCGTCGTATCGATGCGCCGATTGGCCGACATCGCAATCAGCGTACTAAAATGACGGTGATGACCGCTGGCCGCGAAGCGGTAACGCATCTACTAAATGTCACACCATTGAACGAAAACTACTGTCTACTAGATGTGGGGCTTGAGACTGGACGTACGCATCAAATTCGTGTGCATCTAAGTCATATTACTTATCCATTAGTCGGTGATCGTGTCTATGGTGGACGTCGTCAGTTGCGCTCTGGATTGACAGAGGCTCAGCGCCAAGCTATCAATAATTTCCCGCGCCAAGCATTGCATGCCTATACGTTAGGATTTGTGCATCCGACGACAGGTGAAGACATTGAAGTAACGACGCCACTACCTGAAGACATGCAAAAACTCATGGCAGTACTAAGCGACGGTTATTATGAAGAGTAAACGCTAACGTTTACTAGATGAGAGGTGAGAGCGAGCAGCCATGACGAACACGTTCCCGATGACAATGATTGCGCAAATTGATGATGTGGCTGTTTTTCAGACGGCTGCTTTTGTGTATGATGATATTGATGATTCTGCTGCTAAAAACCAGCGTACAGGGTATGAGGGTCAGTCAAATTACGGCGAGCTAAATCTAGGTCTGCATGTCAATGATAATGCACTACAAGTATTAGATAACCGCATGAGTCTATTGGCTGCTATCAATGAGCAACTGACAGATAAGTCTGCACAAAATAAGCAGCATGAGGCTATTAATCGCTTACATTGGGTCAGTCAGGTTCATGGTAAACATATTCATGATGTCGATGCTACTACACTGAATATGGCGCCACTGTCTGCTGATGCGATGGTCAGTCAACAAAATGGTCGCGGTCTGGCAATCATGACGGCAGATTGTGTGCCTATCGTGTTATATCAACCTACCAGTGGCAAAATCGCAGCGATTCATGCAGGCTGGCAAGGATTGGCCTGCGGTGTGATACAAGAAACTGTTAATCGCTTTACCGATTCAGGCCCTATACAAGCTTGGATAGGCGTTTGTATCAGTCAGGAAAACTATGAAGTAAATACAGACGTTCGCGATAAACTATTATCTGGGTGTATAGCTAACCAGACGTTATCACAGGCACATATCGATAACTTTGTGTCGCTATTTTCTATATCGTCTTATGATGACAAGATAAAGTTGGATTTACCGAAGCTTGCTGCCATGCAGTTAGAAGCTGCTGGTGCTACAGTCATGAATGACTTACCTGTTGACTGTAGTTACGCTGATACTCACTATTACTCGTATCGCCGTCAGACTCATATGCAGCAACCTGCAACGGGTCGGATGGCACTGGTCATCGTTCGTCGTTAGCAGCTTTATAGTCAGCGAACTACTAAACCGCTACGGTGTTACCCTCCCTAGATGTACTATATGTACAATCTACGGTCGGCTGCCTTGTAGCTGTTTTAGATTTCTTTGACTATATAATAATGAATAGTAGAAACAAAGTGATAAACAATAAAAAAACAGCAGATTATTCTGCTGTTTTTTTATTTGAATGCTACATTTGTATTAATACAAGGTCTGTATCAACACGACATTTGTATTAGCAAACGGAGTCGCTAGATTTTGGTACTGATAAACCAAATAAAGGACGTAAATACAGTGCCAAGAACGTACCTGCCATTGCTAGTATGCCCCAGATATAACCATGTAAGCTAAAAGAAGCGATACCACCGAAATAAGCGCCGATATTACAACCGAACGCGAGACGCGCGCCATATCCCATCATCAATCCGCCAATGACCGATGCTGCAAAGTTACCAGCAGTAATCTTAGTAAACTTGAACAAACCACCCGCAGCAGAGGCGATAAATGCGCCAATGATGATGCCAATATTCAATACAGTGGTTGAGTCAGCAAAGATAGAGGCCTCAAGCGCTGCTGCATTAGCACCTTGCCAATAGCCCCAGCTTGCCACATTCATGCCAAAGCCGCTTGCAATTTTAGAGCCCCATAATGTAAATGCCGAGGTAATGCCCCACGGTTGACCACGTGTAAGTAATGTCAGACCGTTAAGTAAAGCCAAGACGATTGCGGCAGCAAATAGCGGCCAAGAGCCACGAAAAATTCGTTTCCAGCCAGACTCAGAAGGCACGGGCGCCATCTTCGGTGCGTTTCTTTTTTTCTCAACGACTAATGTTACCCATGCGATAATGCCGAATATGGCCAGCGACACCAGCCATGCCCCTGTATAACCAAGACCTGTAGAGGTTGCCAAAGAGAAAGGTGCATAAGCAGGCATTTCTTCTGTCCAAAATGGCAAGTGATAAGCACCAATCGTGGCGCCCACTATAAAGAAGATAAAGGTGATGAACATAACAGAGCGTCCACCGCCTACCGCATAGAGCGTACCAGAGGCACAGCCGCCACCAAGCTGCATGCCGATACCAAATACAAATGCGCCTACGACTAGACTGACCCCTAATGGCGCGACATAACCTGCGACAGGACCGCCAAATAGCGTCGTGCCATAAGCAAGGATTGGCGCAAACAGCGTGACAGCAACCGCCAACATTAGCATGTGAGAGCGCATCGCTTGACCGTTGCCCACTGCCATCATACGTCTAAAAGCAGAGGTAAAGCCAAAGCGGGCATGAAAAAGGGTATAACCTAACAAAAGACCTATGCCAAGTAGCAATGATTGAGAGATATGTTGAGTGACCAGTAGGTACGCAAGCACCATCAATCCTACGATGCCACCACCCATAATTAAGGGTTTTTGCGGTGCATTTAACGCCAGATCATCTCTGATGATAGGATCTTTTGTGTCGTTTACAGGTTGAACGAGAGTAGTCAAGGTAATAGCTTCCTTATCCGATGATGTTATCAGATATTATTTTTATAAGAATTTATATGAGTATAGTTACGCAGGTTTGCAGAATTGGAAACTGTATTTCTGTTAATTTGTTTAAGCAGTAAGAAGCGCTACATCATAATCCTATCGTTATCAATGTAAATACGAAGTGGTTAGAAAAAGTAGAATTAGTATATGATGATATGGAATAAATAAACCGCTGTGTATATGACCTTATATCAATAGTTATCTATAGTGCTGATAATTATAGATTTATTAGGTATCAGGAATTTTTTTGTGTCACATTATCAGTTAACGCGACTGACCCATTTATACAAAATATATTAAAAGTATATGTGATCTGATTAGCCAGACTTTAATAAATAACTTAAAAACAAAAATACGTCTGATACAATGGGCTTGAATTCAATGAAGGTCGTCGCATATATACTGGTATGTATACGCTGACGTATAGAGACTATGTAATTAAAGACAGTGCAGTTAAAGACAGTGTAATTAAAGACTATGCGATTGCTCCATCAACATTGATATTTCTGCCAGTTAAATTGACTCAAAGAAACGTTGCTCGGCTCGATTCTATTGTATCGCCTGAAAGCTTAAGAGCTTGAGCTATCGATAAGCATTTATTGTGAAAGTGAGGCCACTAACTATCGATTGTGGCTAAGTATCCAATATTTTGTAAGTTTATATTCAACCAATTATTTATTATTAGAGTACGTATGAATACACCTGCTAAATCGTCTAACACCTCTACATCTACTGATAACGCGCCTAATGTCTCAATCGCTGTTATCTTCCATAGTAATTATGGGCATACCAAGCGTGTCGCTGAGGCGATAGTACAAGGTGCGCATCAGCAATTGCCAGAAGCGCAAGCCAAAGCTGTCGATGTTTATGATGTTGATTGGGATTATTTAGATCAGGCAGATTTGCTGGTTTTTGGCAGCGCAGTGTATATGGGTAGCGTGACGGCTGAGTTTAAGACCTTTATGGATGAGACATCTAAGCGTTGGTATCATCGTAAATGGGAAGGTAAGTGGGCAGCAGCGTTTGCCAATTCGGGTGGCTTGAGCGGTGATAAACTTGCTGTATTGCAGCAGATTTCTCTATATGCCATGCAACATGGTATGAACTGGATTGGTTTGCCATTGATGCCGACAGGTCATGAGGCTCATGATTTGAACCGTCTGTCTAGCTTTTTGGGTCTAATGACTCAGTCGCTTGATGGCCCACCTGAAGAGACACCAGGTTCGGGCGATATTGATACTGCTATTTGGTTTGGTGATCATCTGGCCAAAACGATTATTAAGCATCAACCAGCTGATGCTAAGCTATAAAAACAGCTAGAACCGACAGAGCGATCGAATAAAAAAGCAGACATTATTGATGTCTGCTTTTTTTTGCGCCAATTTTTATTGAGCGATCAGTGCTATTAAGTGCTAGGATTTTTATGGAGTAACAAGCTTAATAGGGGCGGGCTTCACGGGGATAGGACTGTCAACGAATTGAAACGATTGACAACCTCCTAACAACATCGTTGCCACTAGCAAATAGGTAAAGGCAAATGACTTCATAGTAATATCTCAAAAACGATGCTAGCCCAACGATATGTCACGATTATCCATCATTAGAAATAATAGTAGTGAAGAGTCGGGCTTATTTGCAGACATTATATATAAAAATCAGCTGCTCATAGCAATTTAAAGGCGATATATGTATTTGACACTGTTTTTACGCAAGCTATTATGCAAGCTATCTCACTGTTTGGAGTACGGCTTATCTAACGCTCAGCTTTATTATTCACTATGTATAAAATTAGAAATATTTATAAAAACAGTGTCTGGTTTTGAGTGGCTGAGTAATTAATAAAATCTACAAACCGTATAGATATTCCCCTAGATTTAAGTTATTCACCAATTATTTGCTAACTGTTCGATAGTATCTATAGGCATTTTAACGGGTTGTGTTATAAATAAGAATAGTGATAATATGTTGAAAGCTGACCAAATAGTCAAGTATCCTATAGTACGAGTTTTCTAACAAAATTGTTCGATGCTTGCTGATATTTGCAACCGATTTACCTGATATAAAAAGTGCGCTGTGCTGATTTTTTTATCTCTTAAGAATGTATTAGCAAATAAAACAGAATAACCGTACTTAAAAGGTTGCAGCATGATGTAAACCAAGTGCTTACGTTCAGCATTTAAGCCGTCAAACTCCTTAAGCCTTATGCTTATCTTCATTATTTTATTTTAGCCGAGTCTTGCTATGATTAGTTTTTACTTAAATGGGAAACGCCACGAGCTAACCCAGCTTAACCCTAATACGACGGTGCTTGAGTATCTACGATTGCATGAAGGCCAAACGGATACGAAGGAAGGCTGTGGTAGTGGTGATTGCGGTGCCTGTACTGTGATGGTTCAGCGCCTGCCTAACGCTAGCCAGCAAGTGCTTAATGATGAAAATGGCGACGAAAAAAATGTGACGCCACCGTTCTATACGATTAACTCCTGTATTACGCTAGTGTCGCTCATGAATGGTTATCATCTGATGACGGCTTCTTATTTAGCAGATAATCCAGAACATCATCCAGAACGTGCTCTGCTGCATCCAGCGCAGCAGGCCATGGTTGAATGTCACGGATCACAGTGCGGTTTTTGTACGCCTGGGTTTGTGATGTCGCTAGCTTGCGTTTACGAAAACAATCGTATACAGACAAGTCTAGAAGCAGCAAATCAGGGCGATGCCAAGCAACTAAGCTATGATGAGGTGGTTGCTTCAATCTCTGGCAATCTATGTCGCTGTACAGGTTATCGTCCGATTATCGAGGCGGGCCTATTGATGAGTGATATCGGTCAGCAGAGAGAAGCAGAGCATTCAGCGGTGAAAGACTTGACTATCAGTCTAGCCACAGACGCGATGCGTAGTATAAAAGAATCAGCAGTATCTGAAAACGTGTCAACTGAGTTAAAGAATGAAGAGCCGAATGGTATGGCAGCTGCACTTAATGATGCTGGGCGACAGTTATATATGCCCAAGTCACTAGATGAGCTTAATCAGGTATTAGCTGCCAATCCACAAGCTACGATTTGGGCAGGCGGTACGGATTTGGGATTGAGTGTAACCCAACATTTGGTGGATCACGAGGTGATTATCCAACTTTCAGGTGTTGAGGCACTAAAGTCATGGTCATTACTTGACGCAAAGTCTGACTCAAGCAATGAAAGGTCAGATAACGAGCAAGCTTCTAGCCAATCACTAGTACTGGGTGCTGGTATGAGCTATCAGCAAATGTTGCCTGTGCTTGAGCAATACTTTCCAAGCTTTGCGCAAGTATTTGAGCGTATTGCTTCTCCGCAAATTCGTAATATGGGCACCATCGGCGGCAATATAGCCAACGCATCGCCGATTGGTGACTTGCCACCGATTTTATTAGCATTAGATGCGTCCATACACCTGCGTCATTGTGCTTCTAATTCTAAAGAGTCAGGTAACGATTTAGATAATAGTGATTCGGTTTATACGGATGAGATCATACCTTTATCAGAATTTTTCTTAGATTATAAAAAGACCAAACTGCAAGCAGGCAGTTACGTAGTCGCTATCCATATTCCTCTGATGCATGACAATCAACACTTATTTATTCATAAAATTAGCAAACGCTACGAAGATGATATTTCAGCGTGTCTATTGGCTGCGCGAATCGATGTATCAGCAGATGGCATGATGATAGAGAATGCAAAGCTTGGACTTGGCGGCATGGCTGCCATACCGTTATTAGCCACAACCTGTCAGCAAGCGCTCATTGGGCAAGCGGCTGAAGTTGCGAGTTTTGAGCAAGCAGCACAAGTCTTGTCTGCAGACGTTACGCCTATGACTGATGTTAGAGCTAGCCGTGAATATCGCTCACATGTGGTAAAGCGTCTACTGGTAAAGTGCGGCAAGCAGTTGGTAGCAGGTAGACAGACCGAGACCGCTTAATTAGCAGAGTTGTAGACTGCTAATACGGCCTAATCGCTACATTTGCCAAAAGTAAAAAGAGCATTAATCAAAGCGTACTAATAGAAGAGATCTGCCATGAGCCATCATTCGTCCTTATTTGACAGTTATAGTATCCGCCGCGTGCGTCCGCCAAAAAACAAAATTGGCACCTCGGCTAAGCATGATAGTGCGATTAGCCATGTCATGGGGACGGCGACTTATGTAGATGATATTGCAAAACCGCAAGGTACATTGCATCTGGCAGTAGGTAAAAGTAGCCACGCTCACGCACGTGTATTGAGTATGGATTTGAGCGCTGTCAGAGATGCGGATGGGGTGGTAGACGTTCTAAGCTTCAAAGATTTACCAGCGAAAACAGATATCGGTGCGGTGTTTGATGGTGAGCCACTTATGGTGGATGACATCACAGAGTATGTGGGTCAAACGCTATTTGTGGTGGTGGCGACCAGCCATCGCGCTGCCAAAAAAGCGGCTACCAAGGCAGTGGTTGAATATGAGCCATTGCCAGCGGTACTGAGTATTGATAAAGCGTTAGAGCAAGAGTTGTTTGTGCGTCCGAGTCATTTTATGAAGCGTGGTGACGCGGCGACTGCGCTTGAGAACGCACCGGTTCGCATTGAAGGTCATATTCATATGCGTGGGCAAGAGCACTTTTATCTCGAAGGCCAAGTATCTTATGTCGTGCCTTGCGATGATGGCGGACTAGAGGTGTACACGTCGTCACAGCATCCAAGCGAAGTACAGCAGCTGGTCGCCGAAGTAACGGATTTGCCATTTCATGCGGTAAACACAGTCGTGCGCCGTATGGGTGGCGGGTTTGGTGGAAAAGAGACGCAAGCTGCTGCATGGTCATGTCTGTGCGGTATCGTGGTGAAGCGTTATAACGTTCCTGTTAGTATGCGTCTAGATCGTCAAGATGACATGGTCGTGACAGGTAAGCGTCATGAGTTTGCCAACCGTTACGAAGTCGGTTTAGACGAGTCTGGTCGTATATTGGGCGTCGATATGCAATTGGCTGGCTTGTGTGGCTATGCACCAGATTTGTCTGATGCCATCGTTGATAGAGCGATGTTCCATTGTGATAATGCCTACTATTACCCAGCTGCTCATGTTGCGGGGCATCGCTGCAAAACGCATACTGTATCCAATACTGCCTATCGAGGGTTTGGTGGTCCGCAAGGCCTGATGACTGCTGAATATATGATGGATCATATTGCGTATACCTTGGGGCAAGACCCGCTAAAAGTGCGCTTGGCAAACTTGTATCAAGATGGTCAAAGCACTCATTACGGTCAGACCATTGAGCATTTCGATTTGGCGACAATCATGACCAAGTTGGCAGATGATTGCGATTATGACAACCGCCGTCAACAAATCCTAGAAGCCAATCAAAAAGCTGCCGCTGAAGGCAGTGATAAACGTTTGGGTCTTGCGTTGACGCCAGTAAAATTCGGTATTTCATTTACAGTGCAGACGCTCAATCAGGCGGGTGCATTGGTACATATTTATACTGATGGTAGTATCCATCTCAATCACGGCGGTACGGAGATGGGGCAGGGGTTATATATTAAAATCGCCCAAATTGTTGCCAATGAATTTGATGTTGATTTGGACACGGTCAAGGTATCAGCGACACGTACAGACAAAGTGCCTAACACTTCACCAACTGCCGCGTCATCAGGGACAGATATTAATGGTAAGGCAGCACAGAACGCTTGTCTAAGCATTAAAGCTCGCATACTTGAATTTGCCGCTGAGCATTTCGACGTAGCGCAAGAAGACATACGTTTTGAAAAGAACCATGTCTATATTGGCGATAAAGAAACACTGACTTTTGCTGAAATGATTCAACTGTCGTACCAGAACCGTATCAGCTTGTCGTCTACTGGCTACTATAAAACGCCTAAGATATTTTATGATCGCTCTAAAGCATGGGGACGTCCGTTCTTCTACTTTGCGTTAGGTGCTGCCTGTGCTGAGGTGGAGATTGATACGTTGACAGGTGAGTACAAAGTACTGCGCTGTGATGTATTACATGACGCGGGACAATCGATCAACCCTGCAATTGATATTGGCCAGATTGAAGGTGGTTTTATGCAAGGTATGGGTTGGCTCACGGCAGAAGAGCTGATCTGGAATGATAAAGGAAAACTCGCATCTGATAGTCCTGCCAATTATAAAATCCCAACTGCGCATGACTTGCCTAAGCAGTGGAATGTCAAATTGTACGATCGCAAAAATGAAGAACAGACTATTTATAACTCTAAAGCAGTGGGCGAGCCGCCGTTTATGCTGGCAGCCAGTGTTTGGTGCGCCCTCAATAATGCGGTCGCGAGCCTAGGTGAGTATAAAAAGAATCCAGAGTTGACCATGCCTGCGACGCCAGAAGCGGTATTAAAAGCAGTCATGCGTATGCAAGGTACGCCTTGGGATTTAGAAACTAAAGCAGATACAGATACGGTTGATAGTTTAGTCAAAAACGCAGAAGAAAATAGCGACTTATACAACGACAAAGCAATGCCGCAAGACGTGCGTCATGCCAAAGATATCGATCCAAAAGAGGTGGCAGGCAAACAAACCGATGAGCAGCCAGAAGCGATAGAGCATCCGAATGTCGCAGGGGCAAGAGGTCCTGCGCACAGTGAGTGAGTCATTAGCACCGCCAGTGATCTGGTATGAAGGTCTAGCGCGATATCAGCAGCGAGGCGTGGCTCACGTGTTGGCGACAGTCGTAGCCGTAAATGGATCTGCACCTCGAGCGCTACAGGCAAAGATGATCGTCACGCAAGATGGCATCGTAGACACCTTGGGCGGCGGCGGCCTAGAGCACGATGTTATCAATACGGCACGGCAACTACTGAACGGTGAAATAGCAGCCACAGTATCAAAAGAAGTAAAACCAAAAGTCGCTGAAACTGACGGTGAAAGCACGTTAATACCTTCTAAAGCAGTGCGCCGTGATGCTGTCTACACCAAGCACTACCCGCTAGGTGCAAAGTTGGCACAGTGTTGCGGCGGTAGCGTCACCGTTATGTTCGAATGCTTCAATGTAACGCCGCCGATGTCAGTACTAGTGTTTGGGGCAGGACATGTGGCATCAGCGCTAATGACCATTCTCGCAGAGCTACCTTGTCAGGTAGATTGGGTGGACAGTCGCCCAGAGATGTTTAAGCGTTACTTAGTTGATGAATCTAATACTAATCAATCCACACTTTATAACTTACCAGCGCATATCCGTCCGCATATTGATGATGAGCCTGTAGATTTTGTGCGCCCATTTATCGAGCAGGGTGGTCAGCGTTTTATTCTGGTTATGACTCATGACCATAGTGTTGATTTTGAATTAGTACGGGCGGCATTAGATACTATTTCTGACACTAGCTCATCTGACGATCAATGTTCAAATACTTTGATACCTTACATAGGTTGCATTGCCTCGGCAACCAAAGCCAAGCGTTTTAGAGATCGTTTGATGCAGCGTGGCTACAGTGAGCAACTGGTGAATCAGTTAGTCATGCCGATTGGATTACAAATTGGTGGAAAAGAGCCGATGGCAGTGGCAGTTTCTATCGTGGCACAGCTCCTACAGCAATATCATCAAGCTATTTCTTGAACGGTTCACTCCGTATAATTTTTATACTTGTTATTAAATTATTAAAGCACTCAGTACTATTTATCGAAACGCTCAGGACTACCAAGCCATTGTGAGATCTACGAATGACCCTACATATCTATCAAGCTCGACTGCTACACTATTTGACCGAAAGCGATCGTACTGAGCGTACAACCTCTGATAATTCACAGACATTAGCTGTGGAACGAGACATTACGTTGCTACCAGTGATTGAAGGTGTAGGGGTTTATCCTGAATATATCGCCGATGGTGCGCTTGTCGTAGATGATGTGACAGGATGCATTGTAGAGTATGGTCATAATGAGACAATATTAGCGAAATATACTAATGCCTCTGAGCAAGCAGGACAGTTAGTAGTCAAAGTACATGACTATCGCGACAAACTTATCATGCCAGGCTTTATCGATACTCATGTGCATTATCCGCAAGTAGATATGATTGCTGCTTACGGTGAGCAATTACTTGATTGGCTTAATAATTATACTTTCGTCACTGAGGCCAATTTTGGCGATCCGAAAGTAGCACATGATACGGCACAGTTCTTTTTAAAGCAGTTGCTAGCCAATGGTACGACGAGCGCCATGGTATTTTCTACCAGCCACCCTGAATCAGTGAACGCATTTTTTACGGAAAGCCACAAGCTCAATACTCGTATGATCACAGGTAATGTACTGATGGATCAAAATGCGCCTGATAACTTGTGTGTGCCTGCTGAGCAAGGCATTCGAGATACCCAAAACATCATTGATAACTGGCATGAGCGCGGACGTCAGCATGTGGCTATTACGCCAAGATTTGCCATTACCTCGTCACCCAAGCAACTACAAATGGCAGGTGAGCTGTATGCCAGTTACGAGAGTGTTTATCTGCAGACGCATCTAGCAGAAAACCGTGATGAGATTGCCTTTGTGAAACAACTGTATCCCACTCATAAAGGCTATCTCGATGTCTATGATACGATGGGTTTACTGGGTCGACGCACCACCTTGGCACATGGTATTCACCTTGAAATATCTGAGTATGAGCGTCTGCGTGCGACTGGTACGCAGATATCACACTGTCCGACGTCCAATCTGTTTTTGGGTAGTGGACTATTTAATTTACCCAAAACGTTAAGTTATACCGGTGTCAGTATCGCCACTGACGTTGGAGCAGGGACAAGTCTGTCGATGCTGACGACTCTGTCAGAAGCGTATAAAATCCAACAACTACAAAGCAATCAACTATCCGCTCATCAAGGGCTATATCAAATTACGTTGGGTAATGCCCAGTCGCTATTATTGGACAATAAAATCGGTAACTTTATGCCAAATAAAGAAGCGGATTTTGTGGTTATCGATATGGGTGCAACGGAATTGCTTGAGCGACGTATGACGCAGACCAAGACACTGGAAGAGCAGTTGTTTGTACTAATGATGCTAGGCGATGATAGAGTAATTGATCAGACAGTCATCGCCGGCGTGAGTCGCTATCGTAAATCTATGTCTTGATAAACTAGCGAAAAATATGAATAACGAAAAAGCCCCGTTTA
>NZ_PJBU01000001.1:0-21063 GCF_002863645.1 Psychrobacter sp. MES7-P7E
TCAAACTAATAATCAAACTAATAATCAAACTAATAATCAAACTAATAATCAAGACAGTATCGAGCAAGAAAATTTAAATATAAATCCATTAGTAGCGGTGCTTTGTGGCTGGCAAGATGTACCTAAGCAATCTACAGATATCGAAACGTCAGAGGCGACTGATAAAGTAATGCTTGGATCAGAGATTGCCAATGCCACCAGTCCAGTGATTATCTTGGCATCACGATTTGATAGTATCAGTGATCTGCCAAAATCTTTACAACCACGCCCTTTATTGATAACCGGTGCTGCGAAAGCTATTCAAAAAAATATCCTGCTTGCTCAAAAACAGAACGATATTCGACGCAGTAGTGAGCAGTCAGCATTGCTATATAACAGTCGCATGGGTAAGCAGCGCGGCTTATATCAACATGCGAGTGCACAGATATTTGTTAGTAGCGGCATCGGTACGAGAGGGTTGCCTTTTCGATTCTATCGACCTACTATCGATGTGTTGACGATTCGTTAATATTACCTAAGAGACTTATCAACGCACGTTGATTACGCTAAACTGCTCCTTTAATGATGTAACTATTCATTTACAAGGTTTCAGTTCAAGTTCTATAAATTTAAGCGAAAAATAATATACGTTTTTTGGTACTAAATTTATGGGCTGACTGCCAATTGATTGATAGCGGTCAAATCAAAATATGCTACACTAACGAGCACTCTTATTATTATATTTCTGTCGGTTAGTAGGTACGCCTATTATTCTTGGTGAATTGCCATCACGATACTGATATCGTAGATATAATAATCTATGATACAAACGCTATTATAGTAAGTAGAGACGCAGCATTAACATCAAGTAAGTTACGCCATCAGCGTTTATCAACGCATATAAAGCAATGGACACTTGCAAACGACCTATCATGTGACAGCTTTAATAAAAGCTAGGATAATACAGTAAGGCACGGTTATGAGCACAGCATACGACGAGATCAAAACCCGACTACAAGGCTCAATGGTAGCTTTGGTAACGCCCATGCACCCTGACGGTAAGGTCGATTATAAACGTCTCGCAGATCTCATAGATTGGCAGATCGAGAAGGGCACACATTGTCTTGTAGCTGTTGGTACTACTGGCGAATCAGCGACCCTATCTATGCAAGAGCATAGCGATGTCATTCGCTATTTTGTCCAGCATGTTAAAGGTCGTGTACCGGTCATCGCGGGTACTGGTGCCAACAATACGATGGAAGCCATCAAGCTGACTCAGGATGCTGCCGATGCAGGCGCAGACTGTGCGTTGCTAGTCGCTCCTTACTATAATAAGCCGCCACAAGAAGGCTTATTTCAGCATTATCAAGCCATTGCCAAAGCCGTAAATATACCGCAAATGTTGTATAATGTGCCTGGACGTACAGTGGTTGATATCGCTCAAGAAACGGTTGAGCGTTTGTGTGATATCGATAATATCGTTGCTATCAAAGATGCGACAGGATCTGTCGGTCGCGGTGAGCAATTGATCAAAGCTGTTGGTGACAGAATGGTTGTGTTATCTGGTGATGATGGCACTGCGCTTGATCTAATGAAAGTAGGTGGCAAAGGTAATATCTCAGTCACTGCTAACGTAGCACCAAAAGCCATGAGTGAGACTTTTTCTGCGGGTTTACGTGGTGACTTTGAAGCGGCTGGTAAAATCCATGACGTGGTCAAACATTTGCACCGTGACCTATTCATCGAATCAAGCCCTATCCCAGCGAAGTACGCCTTGCATAAAATGGGCATTATCGATAAAGGTATCCGTCTGCCATTGGTTTGGCTCGCCGAGCAGCATCATGCGACTATTGATGAAGCATTAGTCCGAGCAAACATACGATAAATTGATATTTAGCCAATTGATATTCGGCGATTTAAGACTTGCTGCACATTAGATGAGTACCATTCGAGCTAGCAGCAAGTCAACTTATCACGATAAGTCAATCGCCTATATGAGCAATAACTGCTAACTCAGAGAGACAACATGATGACAGTAACATCAAAGACAGCATCATCGACGACAAAATTATTTCCAGCAATGCTGACCTTGGTTTTGGGTAGCACTTTGGTATTAAGCGGCTGTCAAGCAACCAAAAACTTGCTTGGTAAACGTGATAACGGCAGCTTAGATTATCAGCAAAGCAAAAAGCTTGCACCGATAGAGCTACCTGCCGCCCAAGAAACGGCACCCTTTGTACCTTTGTATTCAACACCTAATGCTGGGGCAAACACGCTCAAACTACAAAATGAGTCAGGCAATCAGTATCAGCTGCCAAAACCTCAGCGTGCTGTTAGTAACACTTCGAACTAAACTTATTCCCTTATCTATATCGCTGACTGTTGCGTCTTTATCATAGCTGCAAACCATTTATCTTACATCAGTCAGCGGTAGCTGCGCGTTTTTACCACATAAGCTTGAACGAACAGGAACCCCCATAATGCAAAAGCAACAACTGCTGTATAAAGGTAAAGCCAAATCTGTCTATGAAACAGAAGACAATGATCTTCTGATTTTGCACTTCCGTGATGATACCTCAGCGCTTGATGGTAAGCGTATCGAACAATTAGCACGTAAAGGTGTGGTTAATAACCGCTTTAATGCTTTTATCATGCAAAAATTGTCTGATGCTGGTATCGAAACACATTTCGAGAAGCAATTGTCTGATGACGAAGTGTTGGTTAAACGCTTGGACATGATTCCTGTAGAGTGCGTGGTTCGTAACTTTGCAGCTGGTAGTTTGGTACGTCGTTTAGGTTTAGAAGAAGGTCAGGCATTGACGCCTCCAACGTATGAGCTGTTTTATAAAGATGATGCGCTAGGTGATCCGATGGTTAACGAATCACTTTCTGTATCTCTTGGCTGGGCGACCAAAGAGCAACTGGCTAAGATGGAAGAGCTGACCTATCAAGTCAACGATGTACTAAAGGCATTGTTTGATGCGGGTGATTTAATCCTAGTTGATTTTAAACTAGAATTTGGCGTATTCCATGACCGTATCGTGTTAGGTGATGAGTTCTCACCAGACGGCTGCCGTATTTGGGATAAGAACACTAAGAAGAAACTTGATAAAGACCGTTTCCGTCAGTCTCTAGGTGATGTGATTGAAGCTTATGAAGAAGTGGCTGACCGTATTGGTGTGCCATTAAAATAAGTATCTGATACTTAGCATAAAATAAAAACTGAGCCATGTGCTCAGTTTTTTTATGTCATTATATTTATAATGGTTCCCTAGTGAGGACTTGAATCTTAGACTGTAAGATAATGGTATCAGCGTTTTAACTAGCTGAATTAATCACAGTGTACTTCGTAGTGTACAAAGCGTTAGCTTTTTGAGCTTAATATCAGCTATCTTCCGCGCTATTTTTTTAAAAATGTTAAATCAATCTAAAATACTTTTAGACACGTTACCCGTAGCATTAAATTCTAAAAAGCATTGTTTAACTACTTCTAAATCACTAATAACCGTTGTAGAGCTATGAAGTTCTCCATTAACATACTCCCAATCATCTCTTGAAGCATCAGGGTTATACGCTGTTCTAACATCTAAATAGCCTTCATCATCATAATCCAACAGCATCAAAAGATATCTTCCATTCGCCATATATACAGTTAACTTTAAAGGTTCAATATCTTCTTTAGCAAGTACGTTTTCAATCATAACAGTGCCTCTGCAGTTATAGTCAATCCAAAATAAAAGAAGTACAACCCATATTATGAAATAGTTTAGGTAGATTATTCTCCATCCAACCTTGTCGTAGAAACTTAGCTTGTGCCCATTTCTTTTCAATAGGATTTAAGTCAGGACTATAGGATGGTAGAAATAAAAGCCTGTGACCATGCCTATTCAGAAGACTTTTCACTCGTTTATGAAAGCTGGCATTATCCATGACGATTACGCATTTAGTTTTAAGGCTTGGAATGAGCGTGTATTTGCACCAGTCATAGAATATATCGCCATTGATGTTTTTCTCAAAGTAATCAAGCGCAAAAAGCATCTTTTCATACAGAGCACCGATGACATTGGTACGTTTTTTAGCTTGCCAATTGTAGCTATCAATACAAGGTTTACCTATCGGTGCATAGCCATAAGGACGAATAGTTTCAGCCTCAAAGCCACTCTCATCCATATAGACAACGGGATAGCCTTGCTGCTTAAAATGATCAAGCTTATTCTTATATACCGCTCTTTTTATTGAACACGCTTTTGGATGTGCTAAGGTCTTTTTTTTGGCTGATATTTAATCTTTTTAAGGCATAGCCAATACCTGATTTACTACAGTTTAAACGACGAGCTCGCTCATATAGATAGTCATCTGGGTATTGATTAACGTCTTGTAGAAGAGCTTCATTGGGTATACTGCTTGGCGTTTTGACTCTGGTCGTTTGGATGCTTGGGTCTATAAGCCAGCGCTGTAGTGTACTCTTGCTGATATTATAAAAAATACAGGCCTGACGGATGCTCATGTCTTTTTGCTCAATGTTTTTGATAACTTGTGCTCGAAAATCTGCTGAGTAGGTCATCTTTTATATTTCTCTTTGCTTGGTTTAAAAGCATTGTACCTTTTCTATTTTGGACTGACTATATAATCGCATAGTTTTTATTAGATTTTTGTCTAGGAAACTGATGCGCTGAGGCAGAGTGAATGCTGAATAGCGATAGTTTTAGGTGAAAAGATATAATAGCAGTTAAGATATGGCTACTCATTAGAAAAATTAGAGCTTGGTTAAAATCAATTCTTCAACCCCTGCTTCCTCATGCGCTTTAAATGGATAACGATCGGCCATGACAATCCAATCAAACACTGATTTAAATGTCGGTTTTTTGCTTAGGCTATTATTTTCTTTTGATAATTTGATGAGCAAGATATCAATGTCTATCGTCACACGCCTTATTTGGTTAGGCTCAGTTTGTCGGCATCTATTACAATCGCCTTCAAGAGTTTTGAAGGTTTTCTGTAGTTGTTGTAGGCGCATCGGTGTGGTCAGTACTAGATGGACACATTGATTGGTATAGTCAGGTTTTGGCTGGTCTAAAGTCGCGGTAAAATCAGGATTTTGGAAGGCCGTAGACAATTGCACTGCACCTAGCGCTGCCAAGCGCTGCCGAGCAAGCGGGAGATACTTGTCGGCTTGATAATTACTACCTAGCGCTAACACTACCTCTACTACAGGCTGTGCTTGCACAGTCTCAGGTGCGCATTGTGTTAGCATTTCCAAATTCAAATCCACTGACGTTTTATGCATCATCAGCTTGGCTGACGTTAACTTCTTTGGCAGTTTCTTTAGTAGTTAGCTCGTTAGTTGATGCTGGCGCATAGCGCGTTATTTGCACCCCTACCGCATCAGCTTGGGCAATAGCGGTAGGCTTAGCAATGCTCAACGTTATTTTTTGACAGTCATATTTTGCGAATACCTTATCAGAGATCTGACCAGCCAAATGCTCAAGCAGCTTTGCTTGAATCTCTTTGCACCACTCGCTCACATCATCGCAGACTTCTTTATAGCTCAGCGCATCGCTGACATCATCTGACACAGCAGCACGGCTAACGTCAGTCTCAAGCGCGATATCAATGAGTAATGGCTGAGTGATAGCACGCTCCCAGTCAAAAACGCCAATTACCGCTTCAACTTTTAGACCTTTTATAAATACAACATCAGACTGAGTATGAAACATCCTTTCATCCTTGTTTGCTAATTTTTTTCGTGTTTTTAATATTTACTTAGCCGATTTTAGCGCTTCTTCACGTAGGCGCGCCGCTTTTAACACTTTACTTGGACGATGGCGCCACAGATCGATGCTAAATAATAGCAGACCTAACCAAATCAGACCAAATACTGCCAAACGTTGTGAATCGAACGGTTCTTTATAATAGAACACCGCCAAAAAGAAAATGAAGGTCGGCGTCAGATAATTCATGAAGCTCAGAATACTGTATGCAACGAGCTTGGTAGATTTATTGAATAATAAAAGTGGTATTAGCGTAATCGGACCTGCGATCATCAGTAGCCAAATGTTTGAGCTAAACCAAAAGCTCAGTTGATGACTTGCCACATCAGACTGCCAAAACCACCAAAGACATAAAGGTACCAACATTGCGGTCTCGACAAACATGGCATCAACAGCAGTCAATGGCGTTTGTCGTTGAATCGTCCCGTAAGTACTAAAGCTAAATGCTAAAATCAACGATATCCACGGCAGACTACCAAGCATCACCACTTGAATGACCACAGACAATAATGCAAAGCCAATGGCTACCCATTGTAGCGTGCGCAGGCGCTCTTTGAATAAAATCATCGATAGCGCAACACCTACCAATGGCCCGATAAAGTAACCCAAACTGGCCTCAAGGATACGGTCTTGATTAACCGCCCATACATAGGTCAGCCAGTTGGTTGCGATAATTAACCCAGAGACCAGTGATAGCGCGATCCATCTTGGGTTTTGCTTGAGCGTTTCTATCCATCCCCAGCGTTTGGTAGCCACTAACACAATCAATAGACAACAAAACGTCCAAGTGATACGGTGACCAATGATCTCCGTTGCATCATAATCAGATAGCTGCTTGAAGTATAACGGAAATCCACCCCAAATAAAGAACGCGATAAGCGCAGTAATAATGCCGCGTCTGGTTGTGGTGATTGGGGCAACGGGTTTTTTGATGACATTTTGGGTAGTCATAATATAGGACAACTTTTTAGAGCAAAGCGCACTCTCACCTAATTCTAATTATTATTGTCAATCGAATCGTGAGAGTGCAGGGTTACTACAGTGAGATTATAAGGTAAAAAGCAATGTACTCATGCCAATAGTGACATGAGTACATTGCTAACGATGTTAGATTAAATCTTTAAGAGTTAACGGTAGCTTAGCGACTTACTCAGCACCAGTATCCACTTGGATAGACATACCGATTTGGTTGGCAAGTTCAGCAAATCCTGGGAAGCTAGTATTAACAGTCTCAACTCCTTCAATGGTTATTTGCTGGGATGCACGCAGACTGGCTACAGAGCAGCTCATCGCAATACGGTGATCATGATGCGAGACAATATGACCGCCACCAAAGACAGATTGGCTATTGTTTACTTCACCGTTTTCAGTAGCAGCGCCTTTGCCTTCGATAATCAGACCATCATCAGTGACAGTACAATCAATACCAAGTGTATGTAACCCTTCTGCCATCACAGCGATACGATCTGATTCTTTGACACGCAGCTCTTTGGCACCAGTCAATACCGTCTGACCTTGTGCACAGCTGGCTGCAATAAATAGCACAGGGAATTCATCAATCGCCAGTGGTACAAGATGCTCTGGTATCTCAATACCGACTAGGTTTGAGCTGCGAATCGTAATATCAGCAACTGGCTCGCCGCCCACATGTGTTTCATTGCTTAGGCTAATATCTGCATTCATTAATTTAAGAATATCAATGACGCCAGTACGCGTAGGGTTGATACCTACTTGGGTCAAGGTCAGCTCACTGTTTTGACTGATGGCGGCTGCTACCATAAAAAACGCTGCAGATGAGATATCGGCAGGAACAGCGATATCGCCGCCTGTTAGTGTGCCGCCGCCAGTGACACTGATACGATTGCCTTCTACGGTTACCGGATAACCAAAGGCTGATAGCATACGCTCAGTATGGTCACGGCTGATCTCAGGCTGTGTGACCGTTGTCGTACCCTCGGCCCATAGACCTGCTAGTAGCAAGCAAGACTTTACCTGAGCTGAAGCAACTGGCATATCATACTCAGTGCCTTGTAATGGCTTGCCAACCGTGTCACGACCAGTGATACTCAGCGGCGCAGTACCACTATGACCAGTGCTCTGAATCAAAGCTCCCATCGTGCGTAGCGGTGCCGCCACGCGCTCCATTGGGCGTTTATTCAAGCTAGTATCACCTGTCAATACACTATCAAATGATTGTGCTGCCAAGATACCAGATAGCAGACGCATACTTGTACCAGAGTTACCCATATACAGTGGGGTTTTGCTAGGTTTTAAACCATTCATACCGACACCATGAATGGTCAAGTTGCCATTATCAGGGCCTTCGATAGTCACACCCATATCACGGAATGCTTGCAGCGTTGCTAGCGCATCTTCCCCTTCTAAAAATCCAGTCACATTTGTCACGCCTGTGGCAAGACTGCCGAGCATAATGCTGCGATGCGAGATAGATTTGTCACCAGGAATCGCGATGGTGCCAGAAACAGTATTGCTAGGGGTAATATTATAAGAAGCTGACATAGCAGAAGTATCCGTATAAGGGGTGCTGGCTAACATATGGCCGAAATGTCGCCGTGCGGCTTGCGCGCGGCCCAAAAGTCCCATCAGGGCAGTTGAATCTTGATCAATGATAAGCTGGCGCATCGTCTGTAAATAGACACCATACTCATCAAGGGCGCTGACAATCGCGCTTTGGTTGGCAAAAAATATATCATGCCACATTTTAGGGTCACTGGCGGCGATACGCGTAAAATCGCGGAACCCACCAGCGGCATAACGAAACATATCTAAATTATCATCATGGCTTGTCAATTGCTCAACCAAATTAAAGGCAAGTAAATGTGGCAAATGGCTGGTGTGCGCTAATATGCGGTCATGATGCTCAGCATCCATTGACATAACATTTGCGCCCACTGATTCCCATAATAGTCGCAACTTTGCAATAGCAGTTGCACTGGTTGTCGGTAGCTCGCAAATAATGACGCTATGATTAACAAATAAACTGGCGCGGCGCGCATGATACCCTGAATTTTCAGCCCCAGCAATTGGATGCGCTGGCACTAGACCTATTGGGAGCGAACCGAACACTGCTTTAGCGGCATCAATGATATTGACTTTGGTACTACAGACATCTGTCATGATGCAATCATTGGCAAGCTGTCCGTTATCCATCGCTTGTTTGATATCAATGAACACTGCTTGAACAGCCTGTACTGGCACTGCAATAATGATTAAATCACTGCCAGCAATGACGTCCTGTAAGTTTGCACTACCAGCATCAAGTAGACCATGCTCGATGGCTTCTGTGATACTTGGCGCATGTCTATCGACTGCTACCAGACGCGCGCTTAAGCCATTATCTTTAATAGCTTGCGCAAAACTGGCACCAATCAGCCCAAGTCCAATCACACAAACTTGTTTAAATATAGGTGGCGTAGTATTTAGAGACGATTGAAGTTTATTATTTTTCTGACTACTCACGGCTTTTCTCGTTGGACACACTAAGACATAAATAGGGTCAGTCTTAGTGTTATAAATTTTAATGGCTAATTAAGAACAGTTTTTAAATTACAAAGCACTTATGGATGCGCTTAGTCTTCAGTCAAAATAGAACGCAAAGTATCAATCAAACGCAAATTGTCTTCAGCCACACCTACTGTGATACGCAGCCAGTTAGGCAATCCATAAGCATCCAACGGACGGACAATAACGCCTTGTTCAAGTAGTGCCTGATGGATAGAAGCAGCGGTTATATCTTCCATCTCAACCTGCACTTCGACCATAATAAAATTGGCATGCGACTTCACAAAACCCAATCCTAGCGCGTCAAACTGCTTTTCTAACCAACGCATTTGCTCATCGTTTATCAGACGAGTTTTTTCGATAAAGTCTTGATCGGCAAGTGCAGCAGCAGCGGCAGCTAAACCAACACGGCTGACGTTAAATGGCTGACGAATTCGGTTTAGTAAATTCGCCACTGCCACCGAGCTTAGAGCATAACCGACGCGTAAACCTGCTAGCCCATAAGCTTTAGAAAAAGTACGCACAATAATGACATTATCGAACTCATTTAATAGTGCGCGGTTGTTGCTCTCAGGACTATACTCGATATAAGCTTCATCTAGTACCACCAAGACGGAGCTTGGTACACTGGCAACGAACTGGTGTAGCTCTTTTTGCTCTAGCTGCGTACCCGTTGGATTGTTCGGATTGGCAATAAAGACAATTTTGGTATTCGGATTATCTTGTACCGCTTGGCTCATGGCTTTTAGATTATGGCCGAAGCGCTGAGCAGGCACTTCCACTCCCGTGGCACCTTGCATCTTCGCTAGCATAGGATATACCACAAAAGCATACTGGCTATAGACGATGGCATCATCAGCACCCACAAAGCTGCGTGCCAAAATATCGAGCAAATCATCAGAGCCATTACCTAAGGTAATTTGATTGGCATTGACATCGTTAAAATCAGCCAGCGCTTGCTTTAGATAGTAACCATTGCCATCAGGATAGCGCGACAACTGCCCTAGCTGCTCAGTCACTGCTAGCGTCACTCGTGGGGAGCATCCCATTGGATTCTCATTGCTAGCCAGCTTGACCACATCTGAGACACCATACTCACGTGTCAGCTCCTCAATTGGCTTACCAGTTTGATAAGGTGCCAATGCCAAAATACTGTCGTAAGCTGGCGTTAACGGCGATAGATCTGACGCGGTCAATTGAGTAGTCTGCATGGTTTATCCTTAGATGGTGTCTGTAAATGCTTTTTTTGAATACTATCTGCAAAAGCTAAGACCCATCTATTATGTATGAATACCAGTGAGTAAGCCTATAGTTATCTATAGGTAGTCGCCTATAGGACAGCTTTTGGATATGAGCCTAATATGCGCAAATCTTTGACCAATGGACGAATATCATTGATGGCAGCGCTAACGTTTGGATCATTAACATGACCATTCATATCGATAAAGAATACGTATGCCCATTTGTTAGGACGCTCAGGACGCGTCTCAATACTGGTCATCGATACGCCATGATATGACAAAGGTTTCAAGATTTCGATCAGTGCGCCTGCTTTATCGTGAGCGGAGACGACGATAGAGGTTTTGTCTTGACCAGATGGTGCAATCGCTTCATGACCGATAATAAGGAAGCGTGTGGTGTTACTTGGATTGTCTTCGATATTTGAGTAAAGTTTATGCAAGCCATACTCTGCAACAGCAACGTCACCTGCAATCGCAGCTGAATGCCATTCGTTTTTGAGGCGGCGAGCGGCTTCACCATTGCTTGATACTGCCACACGTTCAACATTAGGGAAGTTTACATCTAGCCAATGACGGCACTGAGCAAGCGACTGCTGATGCGAGTAAATACGGCTCAAGCCATCAATCTTGGTATGCTCAGCAACCAAGAAGTTTTGATGAATTGGCAGTTCAACTTCGCCTATGATCTTTAAGGTAGAAGATAAGAAACCATCTAGAGTATGGTTGACCACGCCTTCTGAAGAGTTCTCGACAGGAACCACGCCATACATCGCTGTACCCGCTTCGACTTCTCGGAACACATCAGTAATGGTTGTCATCGGTACGGTATCCGCTGCTTTACCAAAGTGCTTGAGCGCAGCGGCATGCGTAAAGGTACCGACAGGGCCCAAGAAGGCAATACGCTGCGGCGCTTCTAAATCCAAGCATACTGACATGATTTCACGAAACAAGCGCGCCATTTTCTCATCAGCGATTGGACCCGCATTACGTTCCATGACAGCTTTTAGTACTTGTGCTTCACGCTCAGGGCGGTAAAAGATAGGATTGCTATTGTCATCAGCAGCGGTATGATTTTTCTTTACCATGGCTACTTGCTGAGCCAGCTTTGCACGGTTATTGATTAACGTTTGGATCTCACAGTCTACTGCGTCAATATTTTGGCGAATATTGTCTAAAAACTCTTTTTCAGTTGCGGTATCGCTAGCGCCTGTAGTGGTTTGATTTAGATTATCCATTGTTTGCTCTGGTGACTGCTCGCTCATTACCGCCCATCCTTTTTAGATTTTATCGCTGTTAGATATTACTATTATTTAAACTCTACTATTATATTGCTATTACTTAGGTAGCACTATTGCCAAATCTGACTGTTTTTTTTAGTTAGAGCCTGATAGTAGAAACTATATTCAAAATCAACCTCAAAACAGTCTATCAAAAACACCCTATATTGCTAGTGCCATTTGGCGTTAATGCTATATTAGGGCGTGTTGAACATTCAAATGTGGTGCTGGCAGTGACTATTTTTTAGACAATATGCAGTGAAATTTTTGACGCCTAGTCATTCTAGGTTAAACAATTTCGCCATATATTGGCAGAAAATAGTACTGCCCTGAAAGGCTGATGCTAAAATCACCCCAAACGTCGTTGCAATCCTAGCTAAGGTCTCGACATTATCGTCGGCTTGCGCCTAGTTTGGTGCAATTTTAGCGATCAGCAGCCCTAATATTTGAATGTTCAACACGCCCTTACTGCCAAATACAGCAGCTTGATACATAGCCGGCTCTACTATAGCAAAAACTAAGGTCAGTGCCCATGCGTAAATGCGTATAAATATACCAACTGTTATTAATATTAGCACAGCTGAGCCAGATAACAGCGACGCATAGCATAACTATGAGGCAACACCTGCCCAAAACTGTGTTACAGTTCCAGTTCAGCTCCCTACCCTGTTATATATAAGAGGAGCATCATGTGATTAATAAAAAAAAGGATACCTGATGAGCGCATTACAACAGCTACGCACTATGACCACGATTGTTGCTGATACTGGTGACCTTGCCGCTATTGCCCGTTTAAAACCTATCGATGCAACCACCAACCCAAGCCTTATTACCAAGGCTCTGATTCATCCTGACAACCAAGGCATGTTGTCAGAGACCATGAGTCGTCATAATGGTGACGTGGATGCCGTAATCGATGCACTGACCATTCAGGTTGGCTGCGATATTTTAGAGCTGATTGAAGGCCGAGTCTCTACCGAAGTGGACGCTCGCTTATCTTATGATACTCAAGCCACGATAGATAAGGCACTGGCCTTTATGGATGCTTACCAAAAAGCGGGCGTCGATTCAGAGCGAGTATTGATCAAAATGGCGGCAACTTGGCAAGGTATCGAGGCGGCGCGCTATCTTGAGACTCAAAATATCCACTGTAACCTGACCCTACTGTTTGGACAACACCAAGCGATTGCTTGTGCAGATGCTGGCGTGACCCTGATATCACCTTTCGTTGGCCGTATTCTAGATTGGCAAAAACGCCAACAAAGCCGTCAAAACGTACCGGCTTCTGATGACATGGGCGTACAGTCAGTCAAGCTCATTTATCAGTATTACAAACAGCACGGTTACGAGACGCAAGTGATGGGCGCTAGTTTCCGCTCTACCGAGCAAATTTTGGCATTGGCAGGTTGTGACTTGTTGACGATAGCTCCCAACCTCATTGATGAGTTGGCAGCCATGGATACTGAGGTAACTCGTCAACTGTCTCCGAGTATGTCGATGGATATGAAGGCGATGACTCAAGTAAGCTTAACGCACGAAGAGTTTAGTGCTGCATATCAGCAAGACAAGGTTACACAGGACTTGTTACCTAAAGGTATTGACGGTTTTATCGGGGCGCGTGACGAGCTGGCTAAGACATTAGCAGCCATTCGCGGACAATAATAGCCACACGACAGAGGACGACTGATACTGGGCTGGCACAAAAGATATTTGCCTACTAATAGTAAGTTGGCTATCATTACCTACTTCAAATGACAAGAAGCAAGGCTTATATGAAACGGCTATCAATATTATTGGCAGGCAGTGCTTTAGCGATCAGCGCCCAGGCAGTCAACTGGGTAAAGGTGTCCGAGAGCGGCTCTGGATCAGTTTTTAGTATAGATTTGGATTCTATTGAAAGCTCTGACATCAGTATCATAGATGAAAAAGACGTCGAAAATATCACAGTATCTATCCTTAGAACCTATCCTAAAGACAAAGATACCGATAAAGATGACTCGAAGGAAGAAAAAAACAGTATTGACCATAGTGAGCAACAACTACTCATTTCATGTAAAGACGCCAGTTACTATAGACGAGCCTTTGTTAACTACGATGCTGAAGGCAAAGTAACCAAATCATGGCAGTCAGAAAAACCAATATTGACCACAAAAGACTTTAAAGTCACCACACCAAAGACAGTCGGTCGTACGGTGATAGAGCAGTCTTGTAAGGACTACGAACAAGACGAAGAGCAATAAATACAGCCTACTTAACACAATACTAAAAAACATCAATACGGTATCAAAAAAAGCGCCCTGACATAGTGTCAAGGCGCTTTTTTATTTGGAGAATCGTTTAACTATAGTCAAAGAACTCTAAAATGGGTACAAGGCAGCCGACTGCAGATTGTACAAATAATACATCTAAGGAGGGTAACGCCGTAGCGATTTAGTAGTTCACCGACTATATATCGACTATCCAACGTGTCTAGTAGTCAAAAACATAGCAATTCATTTTAAGCTTTTAGTACCGTATAAACAGGTACTGGGAACTCGCCATGCAAGTCGACCAAGTCCAGTAACACTAACGCACCGACCACAGTATGGTCAGCCGATTGACACAGCTCGTAAGCGGTAGTCAACGTACCACCAGTCGCCAAGATATCATCGACCAATAGTACGCGCTCAGGCGGTAGATTGTTTTGCATCTCAAGCGTGTCTTTACCATACTCCAGTGCATAGGCTTTGTTGGCTACAGGGGGTGGTAGCTTACCTGGTTTACGTAGCAAGATCATGCCTTTGCCCAGACGACCTGCTAGCATACTGGCAAATACAAAACCGCGCGCTTCCACTGCACCCAGACAATCTACCTCGTCCATAAGCCCTTCTGGCAATGCAGCAAGTAGCGCGTCAATGACAGCGTCAATATGACTGCGCAGTAACGGGGTAATGTCATAAAAATCAATGCCAGCTTTTGGAAAGTCTGGTACTGTGCGAATAATCTGCCAAAACGGATGGTCAGTATTGAGCATATGTGACGTATCATTGTTGGTGGCGGATGTGGCGGCGGCATTGGTACTCATGATGACCCTTAGCTTATGTATTTAGATGGTTTAGTTAGTTTAGATAAGACAACAACTGGATGATATATCAGCGATAAATGCTAAGCATTACTGTGAATTTAGCGGCGATTATTATAGCATAATTGGTTTTCGTATGGCGGGCTGGCGTCCAGTCTTGTTATTAAGCGCTAATAAGGTAACGTATGTGATTGACTTGATAAAAGAAAAGTCATCTCAATATACAAGTGTAAACTTAACTATGAAAATTGCGGTTATATGCTAAACTACGTGCGTTTTTGCAGTCTAATATAATAGCTGTAATATTAAAAATGAGCGTTTATAGCACGCTGTAACTGTAATACTGGTAATGATCGATAGGACTATTTATGAAACGTTATGAATGTATTGTCTGCGGCTGGATATATGATGAGGCGCTTGGCTGCCCAGAAGAAGGTATCGCACCTGGTACTAAGTGGGAAGACATCCCTGATGACTGGACTTGCCCTGAGTGCGGTGTCGGCAAGCTTGATTTTGAGATGCTTGAGCTGTAGTAGATGACCCTCTAATTAGGACACTTCATGACAAAATCAAATGACATCAATAGTGCCAAATTGCCTGAAACGCTAGATAACAATCTAGAAGATCATCTGAATAACTACCCTACTCCTGAGTGGCGCAAATTTGGGGAGCACCAATGGCGCGACTCTGACTTGAGTAAGCACCTCCGTCAAGCAATGATTGACATCGGTGATGGTATTGAGTTGTGTGTCGAAGCTGGCGGTAATCCCAATAATCCGCCACTGCTGATGATCATGGGGCTAGGCTCACAAATGATATTTTGGCCAGACAATTTTATTAAGCGCTTTATCGATGCTGGTTTTTTTGTGATTCGTTTTGATAATCGTGATATCGGCTTGTCTTCTAAAGTGCAGATAGAAGGTTTGCCGCGTATTAGCCAGCTTAAAATGATGGTACGCCTACAAACAGGGCTGTCTAATAAAAGCACACAGGTTGCTTATAACTTGACAGACATGGCTGAAGACACCGCACGTCTAATTAAAGCACTCAAGCTTGGCAAGACACATCTGCTTGGGGCTTCGATGGGCGGTATGATTGCACAAATTGTGGCGGCACGTTATCCAAGCTTAGTGCAGCGAATGGCGCTTATGTTTACCACGACCAATCGTGCGTTTTTGAAGCCGCCAAAGCCCAAACAGCTATATACCCTTATCAATCGTCCAGAGAGCCACTCTGAGCGTGATATCGTGCGTCATAGTGTTTGGTTTATGAAGACCGTTGGTACACCAGGTCATGTGAATGTGCGTATGGTCCGTGAAATCGCTAAGATTCGCTATCAGCGCAACTTCCACCCGCTTGGTACAGTACAGCAGCTCAATGCTATCTTGGCATCAGGCTCTATCAGTCGGTTTAGTAAGCAAGTCAAAGCACCGACGATTGTATTACATGGTAGCGCTGATGGACTCCTGCCTGCCTCACAGGGCCGAGTCGTTGCCAAGACCATCCCTAATGCTACGTTCCATCTCATCGAAGGTATGGCACACGATATTCCAGAGTATTATCAGCCTTATATGGTCGACTTAATCAGTAATCATTTATCGAGCAAATAGCTGTAGAAGACTAAGCCTTGTCTTCGATTCAATCGATAGTCATCTAAGTGAGCTAAAAGCATTAGTGTTAAAAAAAGAGTGTAAAACCTATCGCTAACTCACAGGTTTTACACTCTTTTTTATTGCTTATTTAATCCTAGGGCGTGTCCTCAATTCAATCGATAGTTATCTAAATGGGTTAAAAATGGCTAAATCTTGCCAAACAGCGTCAAATAGCTGACTAATATCTCGATATTATCTGCGCTATTTTCATTGTTTGACTGCGATTTATCTCATTTTTATCACCATTTTTAAAATGAGGACACGCCCTAGCAATTGCATCAATCACAAGCAACGCCAGCGCCTTCCTTATCAATACACATTTTATTCCCATTCTTTAGGTTGCCAATCCACGCCTTACCACCTATAAATACGAAGGATGGTTTGCCCTGATAGCTATCGTTAGCGTTCACACCATTATTAGCAAAGCGAAAAGGAATCACCAGCTCACCGCCTAAATTGACAAAGCCCCACTCTTCACCGATACGCACGCCAGCATATTCCTCAGAAAACGGACGCACTTCATCAAATGAGTACGTAATCATGGTGACATTATTGTCATCGACGAAACCCCATTTACCATCTTGCTGACGCGATTGAAGCGTCGTAAAACGCGCCGGTACAGACTGTGATGCTGTGCTAGATTTTTCGTTAGAAGAAGTAGGTTTATTCACTGCCTGAGTGTCGTTCTGGGCATTTGGATCATTCGCTGCATTACCGTTTTTATCCACCCAACTGGTTGCACGGCCTTTGCGTACACGCGCCACCCCATTACGATAATTATCAATATCATCAATCGCTGCAGAAAATGAGACAACGGTACTATTGGCTGTGTTAATCACACCATAGTTACCCTCTTTTTTTACCACGATACGCCCATCCGATACAGGCCGCGCCCATCCTTGACTCTCTGTCAATATATCGTACATGGCAGGCACGACTTCGCGGCCCTGCATATTGAGATAACCGACGCGACTGTTGCGCAGTACAGGCAACAGTCCACCTGACAGTTTATCGGCATCGACTTTTTGATAACGTGACAAATCCACGACTCGTTTGCCTTTTTTATCAATTAACGCTACCGGCGCACCAAAGTCTTTGATCGCCAAAAAGTAACTGCTACTGGCTGTGCAGGAGACGTTTTTGTAATAACTTTTTGGGATTTTACAACTGGCGGCATGTGCGCTAGGTATCAAAAACCATGCGCTAGATAGCATCGTCACGACAAAACTGTATTGCGATATTTTTGGTAGCAAGCCAGACAATGTATGTGGCTGTTTTTTTGATAGCAATCGTTGAAGCATAAATAAACCTAGACAAATAATATAGATTGTTTGGTATAACCAATCAGACGTTAAGTACATTATATCGTCAATCTACTATACATGTGTTGCATCGTTAATGTCGCTTAAAGTGTTACACACATATTCTCCGTACAGAAATATCACTTGCATACATTATGCTCTTTCATACTCCTACGAATCGTCGCCCTGATACAAATATTTTGATATAAATACTATTACCCAATTATCATAAGCCTATTGTGAAAAACGTAACTATATCAGATACTTTGGTCATTTATTTGCGTCTAACGTGCCCAATAATTTTCCTTACAGCGATAGCATCTGCATTCAGCATAATAAATTGTGGTTTTGCCATTTCATTTTGCGTTTAAAACCACGACAATATGGCTCTATGTCAACATAAGTTCTGACATGATGCAATGATAATAAGAGTGCTGTTATTCAAATACTGTTATAAGGATAAATTATGGCTATTGCTTCAACGCGATCTGCACCTATTGGCTTAGTCATTGGTTGTATCATTTTTGGATTGGGCAGCTTAATTGTCGCTCACGTCGATATTGGTGGTTGGGCCATGTCGTTTTGGCGATTGGCTGTTTCTGGTATTGTATTTGCGGTATTGGCTAAGATAATGGGCCAACGAATGCCCAAATCAAGACGGGCCATTTTTTATGCGCTACTATCAGGGGCGTTTTTAGGATTAGATTTGGCGCTGTGGCATGAGAGTATTTATGCGGTTGGGCCTGGTATTTCGACGCTGCTTAATAGTCTGCAAATATTTTTCTTGGCCGCGATTGGGTTTATGTATTTCAATGAGCGTCAGTCTATCGTACAGCTTATTAGTTTGTTTTTAGCCATGATAGGCGTGGCAATGATAGGTAGCCCTGAATTCGCACACAATACCGCTGCGACTTGGGGCTTTGTCACTGGGATTGTATCTGGTGCCATGCTAGCGGCTTCGATGACCTTTATCCGCAAAACGCACGATACGGAACCGACGCCTATATTTATGTTAATGCAGCTAATCAGTATCGGCGGCGTCTTAGCCATGATTGTACCGATGTTTGTATTTGACACAGGTAATATCCTACCCAATACATGGTCTGAGATTGGCTGGGTGCTTATTTATGGTACGGTAATGCAGTGTCTAGCATGGGGGTTGATTGCCTATTCTATTCCTAAGTTATCTCTGGCACTGACTGGACTGCTATTGTTGACTGAGCCTATTGCAGCCCTTGTCATTGATTATAGCTGGCTGGACAAGCCGATTAATACCTTGCAGTGGAGTGGCGCACTATTAACGATGTTTGCTATTTACTTAGGCTCATTAAAACCAAAACCACGTGCCCTTCGCCGCTATCGTTTTTTTTCAAGGTTTTATAAGCGTGACTATAAGTAGCTCGCTACTACTATTGCTCAACACTGCCATACAAAAAAGCGCCCATGCTATCGATAACATGGGCGCTATTTGTTAGAGGAGATATGCTTTGACCATATTTATTTGATAGGCGCTAACTTCACTCTCATCAGTATTACTTATTTCGCTTCAGAACTTTGGTTAAACAAAGCATTTAACACGATAGCAGCTAAAGTAGCAGTACCGATACCGCCTAAATCAAAGCCACCTAAATGCAAGCTAAAGTTACCAGTACCCATAATGACCGTCACTGCCGCGATGATTAGATTGCTGTTTTTACTAAAATCAATATGGCTATCGATCCAGATTTTTATCCCAGCAACCGTGATAAGACCAAAGACAACAATAGAAGCACCGCCCAATAGAGCCGCTGGGATGGTCTGAATGATCGCACCAAACTTTGGTGACAGTCCCAATATGATAGCAACCAAACCTGCTACGACAAATATCGTCGTGCTATACACTTTGGTAACCGCCATGACACCGATATTTTCAGCATAAGTGGTGACACCTGTACCACCAAATCCTGCCGAAAAAGTCGTGGCTAAACCGTCCGCCAAAAATGCTCGGCCCATATAAGGGGTCACACGAGCCTTGGTCATACCCTCTACTGCCTTAAAATGCCCTAGGTTTTCAGCCACCAATATAAAGGCCACAGGTGCAATTAGGATAATAGCGCTCATCTCAAAGCGCGGCGTATGAATGCTTGGGAGTCCAAACCATGAAGCGGCAGCTACTGTACTAAAATCAATCGCTGTACCAAAGCCTAAAATATTGGTCATGACAAAGTAAGCAACGTACGATAGAACCAGACCGACGAGTAGCAACAGACGACGCAACATACCGCGAGTAAATACTGCCACACCACTAATGAGCAATACGGTCAAGGTAGCCATCCAAGCATCAAATTGATTGGCAGACACCCCTTGAATGGTCACTGGCGCCAAGTTAAGACCTATAATCATGACAATCGCACCCGTCACAATAGGCGGCATCAAGCGCTCAATCCAACCTGTACCCGTCTTCATCACTAGCAGACCAATCAATGCATAAATGATACCGCAGGCCATAATACCGCCTAGCGCAACATTTAGATTGTCATTAAACCCTGCGCCTGCATAAGCGGTCACCGCGATGACTGGACCAATAAAAGCAAAGCTTGATCCCAAGTAGCTCGGCATGCGCCCACCGGTAATCATAAAGAACATTACCGTACAGATACCAGACATCAAGATAGCTAAATTAGGATCGAACCCCATTAATAAAGGCGCAAGCACGGTTGCACCAAACATGGCAAACGTATGCTGTATACCTAGTAATACGCTTTTTGATGGAGGTAAATAGTCATTGATACCGACTGGATCACGATCCAAATCGCCCTTATAAGGACGCCATGTCGGGAACCAACGGCCATTTTCAAAATCTGGATTGTGCGGATAATTGATAGCGGCTGAATCAATGCCTGCAGACTCCAAGGCATTTTGAGTCGATAGATCTTGAGCGCTATTGTCTGACGCTGATGAAGGGTCTTTTTGAGATGGCATGCGCGCTTGTCCTATGTGAGCTAAGCTAAAGTAATAGGCTGGGGCGTGTTGAATATTCGACCATGGCACTGACAGAGACTATTTTTTAGACAGTTCGACGTTAAAAATAGTAAGTTTAGTTATTCTAAGCGTCTATTTTTAACAGTGAAATGGCAAAAAATAGCCCTGTCTCCTTCTGTTAATATTGGAGCTGATGCTAAAACTGTCCTATACCGCGTTATAAATCTAGTTAAGGCACGAACATGACCGTCGTTTTACGCCTTGCCTAGAACAGTTTTAGCAATCAGCAGTGCCTATT
>NZ_PJBU01000002.1:0-18775 GCF_002863645.1 Psychrobacter sp. MES7-P7E
ATATGCTTATTAGCTAAGCTCTCGCTAGCTTTTAAGCAAGAGGAAATTAAGATTATGCTCTTTATAGAATAGATAATTTTTGACAGACTAGTGCATAAGCTGTTTCGATCTTGTATCTTCTAAAACTAACATTTTTCTCAATTTCTCAATTTCTTGTCTGGCTTCTGATAGGGATCTCTTATCTGTGTCAGATAGTGTTTTATAATAATCTCTTGATTCTCTCATCTTTTGTAACCGTTTATCTGAGTGCTCAGCGACCCTTTTTGTATCTTGATATTCATTAAACCAGTAGATAACCTCACTTTGTGCTCGACTTAGCTTTGCTTCTAGCGCATTTTTTACATCGGCAGTGCTTAAACGTACTTGTTCTTTACGTGATTTCTCTTCGGTTTTCCGAGAGTCTCTGATCTGTTTAAGCTCTTGGACAGGCCAAACGCGGTTTGAGATGGTATTCCGATGAATACCAGTCATTTCTGAAAGTTGTGCTACAGTGACTTTCAACCTCTTGTTGCCTTTAATGTTCGATAATGCCTTTTCCAATAGCAATGTGTTTGCATCATAATCATCGCTATTCTTTTGATCATAAGCATTCATAGTTCAATTTCCTCACCAAGATTTTCCAGTACTATTCTGGCTTCGTTCATTGCTGCTAGAACTTGCTCACGATTGTGCGAATATTCTGGTTTATTGAGATTAAGCTTGTTTAACGTATAAACTTCACGCCATTTAGGGGCATGTTTAGTAGTTACAACGGCTTGTTTGCATCGAGCTGGGTTGCAACGTAGTGAACCAATACATGGTAGGCTTGAGTCATATTCTTCTGCTCTATTACCATAGCAAATCCCTTGGCCCATATATACTATTGCAACACCTTGATCTACCATAGCCTCATATACTTCCTCTTCCGTGTAGCCTTCAGCCATATATCCGCTAAACGTCTTAATTAGACGTTTTTTATGCTCATTCGCTTTACCGCCATAATATGTGCCATTTGGATTATGGGCTGTTTTAATAGCCTCTAATTCAGCTGCTCGGCGCAATGATTTCTTGTCACCTTTCCGGTTCCCATCTTTTGACAGCATTTCACCTATATCACCATACCCTAGCGTTACTAATGAAGTAGACCCAGCAGAGGTATAGTTAGAGACGCTATCCACAAAATGCTTTAATTGAAACGATATTAGAGGTAGACCTACTTCAGCCTTAAATAGTTGATATGTTAAGGTGTGTCTTAACATATATGGATTGAACTTTAGTTCTTTAGCAGTTTTTTCGCCTAATAGTTGGCTGATAAAAATATTCATTTGATAAGTAATGCCCTTACTAGTCATTGGCTGAGGGAAACTACTAGGTTTAACAGTATCTACATTAGAAAGTAGGTATGGTGAGGCCTTGATTTTTGAAATATACGAAGCTGCTAATATTGCGTCTTGAACAATAGGTATAGCTACCCATCTGTCGTCAAACAAACCCGTACTAATCTCATCCTTATGTTTTTTGACAGTACTTTCAATCAGCCAAACGCCATCACTTTGAACTAAGCATGAACAATCCTGAACTCTTACTTCTGATAATTCAGATGGTCTCATACCTGTATACTGACCTACTAAATACGTGCAGGCATACGCTACGAGGTTAACATATTTCCTAAGATTATCTGCTTTATAACCGCGTTCTCTCAATTTTTCACGTAAAGTTGCCCCAGCCATAACGTTAGAATCTTTATTTAGCATCCAGTCGTAGGGCTCGATTACATTCATAACAAAATTTGAAGAATAATTTTTGGTTCTTAATCGCATAGCAATATACCCATGTAGAGCTTCATGCGTAACACGTTCTTGACTAGCCCATGATAAATATTCGCTCGTATTGAAACGTTTTAAAGAGTTGACATCTGATATTTTTTCTCCGTCTCCTATAGCGTCTAAAAAATCTACTACAATAAAGGATGCAGTCTTTGATAAAGATTCAAAGACCAAGTCTGGTAACACTTGATCTTTCTTTTCTTTATCAACATTCGCCACTCTCTTCCATTTCAAGCTATCTAACTCTACATGAGCAATAGGCTTCTCGAATACATACTTAACAGAAGCTGGGCTACGTAAGTATTTAAAAAATCTATCTAAATCTGTACTTTTTACACGATCATAATTTTTAGCCGCTATGGGATACAGTTCGGGTGTTATATCGCATAATGTTCTAATCTTTTTCTGAACAAACTCATAACCTAGTTCATGAGATGCTTGTTTGAATAGTTCATTGATAAATGTTAAACCACTTTCAAAAGTTGCAATCAAGGAGTTGGCTTTTAATGTTTTTTTTGATCGGCTTTTACCCTCGTTTTTCTGCAGCTTGAAGATGGAACTATTGAGCAAAGCCAACTCGAATATAATTTTCATTTCTATCAAAACAAATGCCGGAATCGCTGTATATTTCGAAAAATTGATTCGTAGCTTTGCACCTTGAACATTTCTTGCAGCATTAGGATAATCTTTATTAAAGTTCCAAACGCTATCAGAAAACTTTGATAGTGTTGATATGGGTTTGTCCATAAGAGACGTCATATACTCTATATCAAATGTGTGCTTATGCTGAAGGCACTCATTTCTCTGATCCGTAATAGGATTTAAGGCTTCTAAAACATAGAAACGATGTTTTGCAAAAGCTGTCAACACGTCTAATTTTTTTTCATAGTCCATCAAATTACTCCATCAACTAGTGTAGTGGTTTCAATGTACTCTGCTAAACGCTGTCCATTCTTTAGATCCTCTAAGGAAAAGTCAGACAATGCTGGATCTGTAATGCCTTTTATTAGTTCCATATTCTCCGAAATGACATGTCCGTAGGGGGTGTCCATAACCCGAGTGTGCTCTGTCAAAAGCGTATAGTCACGCTTCATTGCAAAGATTTCAGGGAGGTTTTTAGCCGTAATAATGACATTGTCACAACCTAAACACTTATTATATTGTGAGCATGGAGTACCAGGAATATAGGATGAAAGGTTTTTTACAAAATCTGGAGGATCAAAAATATTCCTGCATTCTGCTAAAGGGGTATGGAAGGTTATTGCTAATTCGTTGGTATCTCTAGTTTGTAATTCTTGTGGTACTTCTTGAGTTTGTTTATTCAAAGTAGATTGATGTATTTCTTTTAGTTTATCGTTTATCTTTACTCTACTTATTGTATTGAAGTCAAAAGAGTCGAGGTAACCAATAGTTGTTTGAATTGAGGAGTGCCCTAACATGAGCTGAATTTCGCGTAAAGTCACTCCACTGTCTAACATCTCACTAACAAAGGTTGGTCTAAATCTGCTTATTGTAAGAGTTAACGGCTCTCCTGCGTCGTCCTTCAAATTATATTTATCAACAAACTTAGATAGGCTATTATTTAAGGCTTTACTATTTTTTCCTTTATTTCCTAGTAGGGGAGATACTCTTCCATGACTTCTACGACCGTTTGATTTGTAAATAAACAACCTATCGCTGCATGTATCATTCTCTATGTCTTTTCGAATACCGCCAGTTAACTGCTTTAGTTCTTCGAAAATAAATTTTATCGACTTAGCTTGAGACGATGTGAGCCATGTCAGTTCTGTATTGAAAAGGTCGAGATGATACTCCTTATAGCCATCAGAGCGCTCTTTCCAATATCTAAGACAAGGTCGCGATGTTGCTGGATGAGATTCTAGATAATCGTTTACGTTGAGAGAAAGTAAAGAATCTGTATTTAAGCCTGTAATTTGAGCAAGCCTTAAGAGGTAGGGCGTTAGTATGTCCATATTTATCATTGGAGTAACACCCCATTCGTCATATATCTCGCTCAGTCCTTTGTCTGAACTGGCAGTAATGTTCAAGAAAGATTTCTCGATAGGGGATTCTGCTGTATGGTAATGAACTGGCTTACACATCAAGGGGTTTTCAAACAGCCATCTCGCATTATCTAATGTAGAAAGGCCTCTTATTATACGACCTTTCTCATTCAAAGGATTTTTCCCTATACCAGTTTTTTTATAAGGTATGAGAGCTGCTCTAGATTGACACAATCCTTTTTCGATAGCATCTAATACCTGAATTCGCTCGTTCATTGTAAATGGCTTTTTCACGTCTGTTTCTCTACTTACAGCAAAGCCATTGATATCGAAAAAATTATATTCCAAATCCCGTACTTGGGTCAGCCTCCCCAGCGTTTTGCGTACTGAACTCAAAGCTGTATTCGCATGATGACTTGATATTTCTTTACTTATTATTTTTTTCTCTAAATATTTTCGATATCTAGATAGGAGATGCTCATCAAAAACTGTGACAATTTTTAAAGGTGAATTACCATATAGTTCAGATAAGAAATATATAAAGGAATTACTCGCAATTCTATAGTTACTCTTGCCTGATTCTGAAGAGACAGTTTTGCTAGTACAAGCAAACAGTTGCTCAACCTGAATAAACGGTTCTAGTTTTGAAGGAAAGAAGAAGTCATCAGCAGCATTTAACTCTCTGGCTGCCAGTCTATGAAAACGTTCTATCTGACTTTCACTATAGTTTTTTCTATTAACGTTCGCTTCACTTGTTCTTTCAGCAACGCTTTTATAATCTGGGTCAATAATTCCAAGTTTTTCAAGATCTTTGTGAATGAAGTCCCAAGCACTTCTAACAACATTAAATCTTAAAGAGGCTTTCGTTATAGGTAATTGTTCTGAAGACATTTTTCCTATCGAAATCTTATTACCAAAAATAGGTAAAGTATGCTTTTCTTTTTCAGATAACTGTCTGTACCAATTCAGTAGCTTCCTCCTGCTTTCGATGCCAGCAGCTTCATAGCTCCCATCTGGTATTACTAGAATCCCTTCTTTGATCATCTTTTCGATCAAAGGGTTCGTAAGCTCTCTGTATTTATGTGCCATAGGGTATGAAATTCCTACTGCATTTTGTATATATTTTACGGAGACACTAAAACCTAAAAGGTTTTTAGCCTTGCTAATGGGTATTTCCCACAGTGTTTCTACATCTGTGACTGTTCTTGATACCCACCCTAAGATAGCAGATGCTTCGTCTCTAATAGGACGCTTTCTTGACTCGACTTTATTAAAACCGGCACTTATAATTCCCAGTCTACAGAGATCTTCATGAATCTCATCGATTGTTTTTGCTACCAATTCATATTGAGTTGCTAAAACATTCCAGTAGTCCTGCTCGTGTCCTATTGATTTGAAGCAAACGTTGTTTATAGATTTAGTCAAACGAGGAAGGTTTTTCTTATCACTAAAACTTAAATTGCTATACCAATATAATATTCTCTGTCGAGTTATATTTTCTCTACTAGAAGCTCCTTTTACGACAACCTTCATCTCAGCCATTTTCTCTATCAATGGAACGGTGAGGTGCTTTCTTCTATCAGCTTCATTGACCGTGATAGATGTCTCTTTCGCTAAAAATTTAGATGTGATATTGACGCCCCAAGGATCCTTGAAATGGCTGCTAAGTGGTAAAGATAAGAGTTGGTTTGGACTCTTTAATAATCTCTCTACCCATGTACTTACCAATTGATCAGTGGCTATTCCGTCCTTTTTCATTTGATGTCCTTAATGCCAATTTTCAATTGTGTCTGTTCAGATAAGCGCCTCATCTTCTCAGCTCTAGTTAGTAAGTCCCCATTCTCATCACAAATAGTATTATAAATTTCCTGAGGAATGCTGGTATACATTTGGGTAGTACTGAGGTGGTTATGACCTAAGTTTTTTTGTACGATAACGAGCCGATCTAGGTAGTCGGATCCTAGGTCATTTGATTGCAATATTGCATAGGCATTACCATGCCGTAGCTTGTGAGGAGAGATTATTCTATCGAGGCGACCTTTCTTTATTGCACGTTTGCTGATACGTTCAAGTAACTCGTTTATCGCTTTACGTGTATAAGGAGTGCCTTTAGCATTAAAAAATGCTGGGGTTTCATCTGGATTTACATATTTGCGAGCATGTTTTTTGTAGAGCGGAGACGCATGATATTTCTGTATACGTTTAATGGTTGCCGAACTAACTAACGTCCATCGTGGTTTGATTTGATTTCCACGCCCCTTGCTACCTTTGATGGCTAAAGGTACGTAGTCTGCATGAATAGGTTGATCGGACTCTACTGAAATGAACTTTTCAGAGTTAAAGTTGACAGTATCTCTAAAATCTTTAAGAGTCACCCTGATCAGCTCCGAACGCCTCACGCCAGAGTCATATAAAAACTGAAGTATTACTCGTTCTCGTTCTAATCGAGTAGATTGAATCAATATGAAAAGATCATCAAGAGTGCATGAAGTAATTGGTGTACGCTTTGGTAATTTTGAAAAGTATCCATTACTATATGGATTATCCTCTCTAAGCGGCTGACGGTCTTCTGTGCGACTGCAGAGGAAATGAAGGAAAGCGTATATTGCTCCATCACGATTTCTAATAGTAGCTGAACTTCTATGTTCTTCAACACTTAAGAAAGTACAGTATTCCTGAATTACATACCCTGGAACTGTAATGAAGACCTCATCAGTTTCATTATCGCTATAGTCTGGACGACTACGGATATACTTTAAGAAGTAAGTTAGGTTTTTGCCATATGTATTTGCTGTTTCATGAGCAATCTTTTCGTGCTTGAATTGATATGATAGATACTCAGAGATAAGAGGGAGGATTTTACCACTATCATCAAATACACCAACCCCATTCACTTTGACTTTCTGATCCAGTAATAGGTCTGGTATTTCATTAGTTAAATAAGATTTTGATAGGTCTAATTCTCTATTGGAACAAATCTTAATATCCATAATACAGGCCAAAGTAATACATAGATTAAATTGTATATCATATTATGCATGGCCTGATGTTCACTATAAGTATAGAGGAATGAGATGTTCCTAGGCTGCTAATAATTCATACTGTGAATTATCATTATAGGGGAATAATAGGAATAAGTCAGCAGAACGTTGATACAGTTGGCATGACAGCTTATTGTCTGCGACAAAGAACTGAAATAACGTATGACATGGTGGTAGGGCTACTTGCTCTGCTTCACCCGGATTCCAGCCAGAAACAATCAAACGACGGGAATTTGGATTGGTCTTTATCTGTTCAACGACTTGTGCGATTTGATCGACGCCATCAGCGTTATAACTGGCATCTTCATTTTTGGTCGCACCATAGTTACGCCATTGATGACCGTAAATAGGACCCAAATCGCCAGCAGGTCTGTTAAAGCGCGCGGTCTGTTCAGCTGTTGCCCACTCATTCCAGATACGAACGTTATTCTGTTGTAGATAGTCAACATGAGTGCTGCCACTTAAAAACCATAATAGCTCATAAGCGATAGATTTAAAGTGAACCTTTTTGGTCGTTAGCAGTGGAAATCCATCTGCTAAGTCAAAGCGTAGCTGCGCGCCAAAATGGCTAAGCGTACCAGTACCAGTACGATCGCCTTTTTCGGTGCCATTGTCGAGAACGTGGCGTAGCAAATCAAGATAGCCTTGCTCGTTATTACTTTGGGTGCCATTGATCATAAAATGCTCTTTAGTTACTGCTGACAGCGCATACAGGCTAGATGGATAGTCGATATATACACTGTCATTATTGAAAGTATTGCTAGGATAAGCGTTTTGATAGCATACCCTATTTTAAGTCATCAGCCTTTATCACAAAAAGGCAGGCTTAATAAGCAGCATGCTTACCCCAGTCGTAGATGCCGCGTTTGTAAGCGTAACCGATCAAGAACAGACCGATAATTATCATTGGGGCGCTTAGTATCTGACCTTTGGTCATCCAACCTAGCAAGATGAATCCTTGGTCGATGTCTGGCTGGCGAAAAAACTCAATGATGAAACGGCTAAAGCCATAACCAAGCATAAAGACACCAGTCACTGCCATACGAGGACGGGGCTTCGATGAGTACCACCACAAGAATAGAAATAACAGTAGACCTTCTGCAAAGGCTTCATACAGTTGCGACGGGTGACGAGGCAACAGGTACTGGCCATAGACCTCAGTCATCAGGTCTTGTAGCGCAGGATTGGCTTGTAGCTGCTGCATATCAACGCTAGCGGCCTGCGGGAAGTAGGTCAACCAGTTATAGCCACCATCAGAGACGCGGCCCCATAGCTCGGCATTGATGTAGTTACCAATACGTCCGAACAATAAACCAGTTGGTACGCAGGGAACGACAAAATCGAGCACTTGGAAAGGTGTCTTTTTATATTTGCGGGCAAAATACAGCATACCCAACATGACACCAATCAGGCCACCATGGAATGACATACCGCCTTCCCAGACTTTAAACAGATAGGCAGGGTTTTGGAGCAGTTCACCGAACTGATAAAACAATACATAGCCGACACGGCCACCTAATATCACACCAAGTGCGCCAAAGAACACTAGGTCAGAGACCATATCTGTCGTCCAGCCTTCACGTTTGGTACTGCGATACCATGCCAGTCCGTAGGCGGCGGCAAATGCCAACAAATACATCAGCCCATACCAATGGACTTCGACAGGCCCAACTGCTAATGCTACAGGATCGTACTGAGGATGAATCATCATAAGGGCATCATAATATTGATAATAAAATGCTGACTATAATAGCAAATTTCGTTCGCTGGGCATACATAATTGCTCTGGTGACAATCAGAGTGTATGAGTAATTTGAGTTTTTGAGATGGTAGAGAATGTATAGGCTAAGAGTCAAAAAAATAAGAAGTGAGGTGAAAAAAGTGACTTTAATTAAGGAGTGTTTTCGTGATGATATGTAATCTTGGTAGCTAGCAGCTTAGGATAAAAGTGCTATTTTTAGCATTATCGAGCGTTCACTACCAATTTGTATTATTACATCTATTATTAAAAGAAATTAGATGGCGACCAGATCTTGTACGTTATTTTCGACCATCGTATCGCCTGCGCCTTGTGAGACTACCTTACCACGTGATAGTACCGTGTAATTGTCAGCAAGCTCTTCGGCAAACTCATAGAATTGCTCAACCAGCACAATGGCCATATCACCTTTATCCGCTAAGTCGCGCAGGACGCGGCCAATATCTTTGATGATAGAAGGCTGTATACCTTCAGTTGGCTCGTCTAAAATTAACACAGTCGGCTCAGAGGCTAGGGCACGGGCGATAGCAAGCTGCTGCTGCTGACCACCAGACAAATCACCGCCACGACGATGTTTCATTTCATCGAGTACCGGGAAAATATCGTATAAATGCTTGGGTACGTGTTTTGCTTTACTGCGTGAGAATTTTGCCATGCCGATCAAAATATTTTCTTCGACCGTCAGTGTCGAAAAAATATCGCGTCCTTGTGGTACATAAGCTAAACCTGCTCGGACACGTTGCTCGGGAGACATCTTGCTGATGTCTTTATCATTAAGTAAAATCTCTCCTGATTTAATCGGTAGTATCCCCATTAGGCATTTAAGTAGCGTAGTTTTGCCCACGCCGTTACGTCCAAGTACCACGCTGCACGCGCCTACAGGCGCTGTAAATGAGACGTCTCGTAAAATATGACTGCCGCCGTAATACTGGTTGATATCGTTCACTTGTAACATGGCTGTCTCCTAAACTCTAAAAATTTTCTAATATTTTAAAGGGAATATTCGTTTGGCTCGTCCAGAAAATTTGTTCAGCTATCGACCTAAGTAGGACTCAATCACTGCTTCATTGGCTTGCACTTCAGCTAACGTACCTTCGGCCAAAATCGCCCCTTGTGCCAATACCGTGACCTTTTCACTGATGGCATCGATAAAGGTCATATCATGTTCGACCACTACTAATGTATGGTTCTTTTTAAGGCGTAGACACAGCTCGGCGGTATGCTCAGTTTCTGCATCGGTCATACCTGCCACTGGCTCATCAAGCAGAATCAGTTTGGGACTCTGCATCAGCAGCATGCCAATCTCTAACCATTGTTTTTGCCCATGTGAAAGCAAACCAGCGGGCTTATTGATTTTGTCAGTCAGGCGAATTTGTTGTAAGGTAGCGTCGAGGGTATCGCGAGTATCGGCATCGAGTTTGTTAAATAAGCTTTTGACCACACGTTTGTCTTTTGGCGCGGCAAGTAACAGATTATCCATGACGGTAAAATTTTCAAAGACAGTAGGTTTTTGAAACTTACGGCCGATACCCGCTTCAGCGATTTGTTCGGTAGATAAGCTGGCAAGGTTGTGAGTTTGACCAAAAAACACGCTGCCTTCGGTAGGGCGGGTTTTACCCGTAATGACATCCATCAATGTGGTTTTACCCGCGCCGTTAGGGCCGATGATACAGCGTAGCTCGCCTTCTTCGATATAGAGCGATAGATTGTTAAGTGCGCGAAACGAGTCAAACCAAACGCTCACATCTTCTAAGTACAGAGCGATACCATGGCTAAAATCGACGCCTGATTTTTTTGGGTGACTGAGACCGTCACGTCCATCAGTATGATCATATTCGGATAGCGCTTTGGTCGATTGTTCAGTCGATGAGGACTTATCGTTTAGCATTATTGTTTCTCCTTTTTGAATCGATCGAACAAGCCCATAATGCCATTGGGTAAAAACAACGTCACTACGACGAACAGTCCACCTAATATCAATAGCCAAAATTCAGGGTAGGCGACCGTAAAGTAGGTTTTCACAGCATTCACCACACCAGTACCTAAGATAGCGCCAATTAAGCTTCCTCTACCACCAGTCGCTACCCAAACGGCTATCTCAATCGAGTTCACTGGGTTCATTTCACTCGGATTGATAATGCCTATTTGCGGTACGTATAGCGCACCTGCGATACCAGCAATGACAGCGGATAATACCCAAGCAGATAGCTTGTACCACAGAGTACGGTAGCCCAAATACTGCAAGCGGTTTTCGCTGTCACGAATCGCACCAAGTACGCGACCATAAGGTTGGTTCATTAAATGACGCAAACCCATATAAGAGATTAACAATGCTAAGGCGGTGACAAAGCACAGCATTGAGCGTGTAGAGGCAGCGGTAATGTCATAGCCGAGTAAGGTGGTAAAACCAGTGAAGCCATTGTTGCCGCCAAAGCCTGTCTCATTACGGAAGAACAGCAAGGCTGCTGCATAGACCATAGCTTGGGTGATGATAGAAAAATAAACGCCTTTGATTTTGGAGCGAAAGGCAAAGAAACCAAATATAAACGCAACTAATCCAGGTACTAATACGACTAGTGCGACTGCCCACCAAAAGTGCTGCGTGCCAGCCCAATACCAGGGCATTTCAGTCCAGCTCAAGAAACGCATAAAATCAGGAAGCGCGTCGCCTGCTGTCTCACGTGTTAGGTACATGCCAAACGCATAACCACCCAAAGCAAAGTACAGGCCATGTCCCAAGCTCAAAATACCGGCATAGCCCCAGACGAGATCTAGTGCCAAAGCCACCATGGCTAAAGCCATTATTTTGCCAATTAGGGTAATCCAGTAGGCTGAAAGGTGAAAGGCTGAAGTCTCTGGCATCAGATGTAGCCAAGGCAGTATGAGTAGTACGGCAAAACATAAGCCAATTAAAACAGCACTACGCGGCGTATCAGACAATAATTTGGTCAGTATCATAGGAGTCTCCTTATTCGACAAAGCGGCCTTTGAGTGCAAATAAACCTTGTGGCCGTTTCTGAATAAACAGAATCACAAGAACCAACAACACAATCTTTGCCAATACCGCACCGATACCAATCTCAAGTACCGTGCCGCTAATACCAAGTCCCAAGGCGGCCAATACTGCGCCCCATACTTGTCCGACACCGCCAACGACGACGACCAAAAACGTATCAATGATATAGGTTTGTCCCAGATCAGGACCCACGTTGCCGACTTGGGCAAGGGCGCAGCCAGCCATACCAGCCAGTCCAGAGCCCAACCCAAATGCCATCATATCGATACGTGCAGAGGGGATACCGACAGCACGTGCCATTTGGCGGTTTTGGGTAACGGCTCTTATAAACAATCCAAAGCGCGTTTTGTTGAGTAAGTACACCAGTAGTGCCACGACAATGACGGTAAAGCCAATAATGGCAATACGGTTATAAGGCAGTACGAGACTTGAGGACACCTGATATGCGCCGCTGAGCCACGCCACGTTACTGACTTCAACGTTCTGCGCACCAAAAATCATCCGTACCAGTTGCATCAATATTAAGCTCACGCCAAAGGTCGCTAGTAAAGTCTCTAGCTCACGACCATATAGTGGGCGAATCACAATGCGTTCAATAATCATACCGATGACAGCGCTGACTAAAAAAGCGGCTGGAATAGCGGCAAGCAAATACCAACCTGCCATATCTGGCATATAAGCTTGAAAGAAATTTTGCACCATATATGTGGTATAAGCGCCAATCATAATCAGCTCACCGTGCGCCATATTAATCACGCCAAGCAAGCCAAAGGTAATGGCGAGACCAAGCGCGGCGAGCAGTAAAATACTGGCGGTACTCATACCGGTGAAGATATGACCCGTCCATGTGCTGATTTCGATACGCCGTGACACGCTAGATTCAGCATCGATAAGTGCAGCTTTAAGCGAGGCATCTAAGTTATCAGCTGCGAGGGCAGATTCAATATCGACCAAAACTTGAGGGTTATCACTATCTGCGAGTAGGTGCACAGCTGCAATCTGAGTGGGTAGGTCGCCGTTTTTGAAATCTATACGAGCCTGTAATGCAGTTAGTGCTTTTTTAACTTTAGCGCTGTCTTCATTTTCCGCTGCTGTTGTAATAATGGCTGGATCTACTTGGTCAATATTGTCGGCCAAAATCTCCACAGCTTGTAGGCGCTGTGCTGGCTTGTCAGATGCTAGCTTGACCTTGGCTTGTCCAAAAATCAGCGCCGAGCGCAGCGCATTGGTTAGGGTGATTTGTGATAAATCACTTGGCCAATCGTCCGTCTCTTTTTTATCAGGATAAGTAAACAGCTGATCTTCTTTATTCAGTAGATACGTTTGTCCACCATTACCTTGATACAGCTCATCATTGGCAATGAATTCAACCAAACTATCTAAACTCTCAACGGATCCTGGCCAATCACTTAGCATAGCTTGACGCTTACTAAAATCACCTGCCACGAATTGTTGAATGGCATCACCTGAGCTTGTAGTTGCTGTTGAAATATTTGAGGTGCTGGCTTGAGTAGAAGTGGCTACGTTGACAGGTGTGAGCAAAGATTGCTCACTATGAGCGGTATCCGTATCGTGGTCATGTATCTGACCATTATGATCCGCATACGCTGTGGTGGTGAAAATTGTTATGCATAATGCCATCAATGCAAGTAATCGCAGAGGCGCATGAATTGAAAAACGTGCCACATACTGCATGACTTCACTGACTGATGCTTGTGGGTTGTTACCATTTTCGGACGATGTTTGCCCTACAAACGGGCGTAAAGTATGGTGCTGCATGTGCGGCTCCCTGTTTTTCACAGACAACAAACCTTTAGCTTTTACTGCTTAGCGTTTTAAGCGATAGAAGAGTTGATAAGGTTTGGTGTTATTTAAAAGTTAAGAATAAGTGTGAAAAGTAGGCGTTAGGACGGTTATTGGTATCGTTTATCCATCCGCCTACTTTTCAGTTACTATATACGTGCTTTTCAGTACTGATTTATTTAGGGATAGCCTATTTAGGAATGTACTCGCTCCATGGCTGGGCTTGGATAACTTCTGGCGTTTTGAAAATCGTATCAAACTGTCCGTCGGCACGAATTTGACCAATCATGACAGGCTTCCATAGGTGATGGTTTTCTTCATCCATTTTTAGCGTGTAGCCAGAAGGTGCATCAAACGTTTGTCCCGCCATGCTGATACGCACTTTGTCGACATCAGTCGTACCTGCTTTTTCGACAGCTTGCTTCCACATGTTGATACCCACATAGGTAGCTTCCATTGGATCATTGGTCACGACTTTTTCAGCATTCGGTAATTTTTGGTCTAATGCATATTGCTTATAGCGTTTGGTAAATGCGCTGTTGGTTGGGTTTTTGATCGACATAAAGTAGTTCCATGCCGCCAAATGACCTTGTAGCAGACTGGTATCGATACCGCGTAGCTCTTCTTCACCGACTGAGAATGCCATGACCGGAATATCTGACGCTTTGATACCTTGGTTCGCTAGTTCACGATAGAACGGAACGTTTGAGTCGCCATTGATGGTCGAGATAACCGCGGTCTTTTTGCCCGTTGAGAATTTTTTGACGTTAGATACGATGGTTTGATAATTGCTGAAACCAAATGGCGTGTATTCTTCCATGATGTCTGCATCAGCCACGCCTTTCGATTTCAAAAATGCCTTTAAAATCTGGTTGGTGGTGCGTGGATAGACATAATCAGTACCTAGCAATACGAAGCGCTCTGCACCGCCGCCTTCTTCACTCATTAAGTACTCTACCGCCGGAATGGCTTGCTGATTTGGTGCAGCACCCGTGTAAAAAATATTTTCTGATTGCTCTTGGCCTTCGTACTGCACTGGATAGAACATCAATCCGTTCAACTCTTCAACCACAGGTAATACGGATTTGCGTGATACTGATGTCCAACCACCAAAGATGACATCTACTTTGTCTTGAGTGAGTAGCTGGCGGGCTTTTTCGGCAAACAACGGCCAATCAGAAGCAGGGTCGACGACTACTGGTTCTAGTTGCTTACCGAGTACACCGCCATTGGCATTGATCTCATCAATGGTCATGAGTGCCGTGTCTTTTAGAGAAGTTTCAGAGATGGCCATGGTGCCAGATAGCGAATGTAAGATGCCCACTTTGATCGTGTCGCCATCAGCGGCAGGGGTAGTCGTTGTCTCTGTATTTGTTTCGGCTGTTGTCTCTGTGGCTGTCGCGGTTTCGGCAGGCTTTTGACAGCCCGCGAGACTCAAGCTACCAACGACAGCAATCGCTAATAATGAGAAGCGTGATTTGATTTTGCCGTGCATATGAGTCTCAACAAATTGAGGATTGGCTAAAGTTGGTAACGAAAACATGGACATCTCCTAAATAGACACAAAAGATAAAGTATGGCTCCTGAACAGTTATTAAGAGTTCAAGTTCCGTGCCAAGTTAAAAAAGCCAATAATCGAGTAATAATTGAGCAATAATTAGGTTCTGATTAATATATTCATTAATTTAGTGCAGGATGGCTAATAAACTGCACCATAAAGGGGAGATGAACAAAAAAATGGTGCAATACAGAAAACCAAATTTTTAAAATTGAAGAGCTACCATATTAAGAGATTTATCGATAAGGCGATTTTTACTAAAAATGCTGTCTGCCAAAAGCATTTATTGCCAAAGACCTGTAAAACGGCTACGGTAATCTCTCTAAGATAGTTACTATTTTGCGCGTTGAGCCAATGCGTAGCTGCCATGATGGATTGTACTGCTAAGGAATGATGTATGAACGCACAATTAACGGATTCGCCTGTCTCAACAGGCCATGGCAGCGTATTACCGCCGCTTAATCAAATAACTAAATTTGCTATCCTGCCATTTGTACTTAGTAGTAGTGCCATTTTGGGATTGTCTTCGGCACAAGCGGCCACCAGTAGCGTCGAGCAAGTGACTATTTATCAAGGGCTGGCGAGCGTAACTCGCGCATTGCCTATTACAGGTAGCGGTGAGCAAACGGTGGTGTTTTCGTGCTTGTCACCTTATATGGATAAAGAAAGTCTAAGTGTACAAGCGACGAATAATGTTAGCGTTGGGGAAGTCAGTATCGAAGAGCTGACAGGTGAGCAGGCAGCCCAGTGTCAGTATCAAGGTGATGCCAAGGTACAGACGCAGCAAAATACTCTAGCTAGTATTAATGCGGAATTAGAAGCAGCACGGTTAGCAAAGGCCTACTTGCAGAATTTGACCAAAGCCACGCAAGTTAATACAGACAGTACGATTGCCAATAATGCCCGCGATATAGAAACTCAAGCGACCAGTATTAACCAAAGAATTCTAGAGATTCAACAGCGACAAGCGCGTGCCCAAGACGCACTGAATCAACTGATGGCAGGCAGCGCGACATCGACCTTTAACAAGGTGACACAGGTGAGTGTACGTACGGCAAGTCGCTCGCCAAGTAGCGTTAAGTTGCATTATCAAGTGCAAGGTGCAGGTTGGGAGCCTGCGTATCAAGCTCGCCTAAATACAAACAGTGAGCAGTTAAGTATCACAGCTTCTGCGATTATTGCTCAGCAAACTGGTGAGAACTGGACAAACGTACCACTGACACTTAGTACCGTTAATCCTAATCAAAGTACGACGGGGCAATTGCCGTATGTGCAGCGTCTGTCATTGTATGAAGAGAGCGAAGATGCTCGAGTAAGACGTGAGCTACCTATGATGGATGCGTCCCCTGTTATGATGGAAGAGCCTGCTTATAATAAAGGAGCAGGGGCAGCTATGGCGCCGCTACCTAATTTTACGGTCAGTAGCCAAAATAAAAATGGCATCATCGAGTATCGTTTACCGCAGTTGGTCAGTATTCCGAGTGATGGGAGACGGGTACGCACAGTGATTGGGGAGCAGGCAGGTAATAGTAAGCTCTGGATTCGCAGTACGCCAAGTGTTGAGACTGCTGCCTACTGGTATGCGTCAGCACCGTTTTTAACGCCGGACTGGGTCGATGGTTCGCTACAGTTGTACCGTGATGACAACTATGTAGGTCAGTCACGTTATAATTATCAAGTGCTAAAAGAGCAGGGGATTGGATTTGGTCGTGACTCAAATATGCTCGTGAAAGAGCTGACCAACGAAGATAAGCAAGGTGAAAAAGGTGTGCTAAACCGTACGCAAACACTGACGACTACCAAGGCCTATCAGTTTACCAATCAGCACAATCGTAGCGTACGCTTACAAGTACTGGGCAGTGAGCCTATCAGTCGTGACGATAGTTTAAAGGTTGCTGTGACGCATACGCCGCCTGTAACTGAGCGAGATTGGAATGACAATCAAGGCATGGTAGCGTGGGAATTTAACTTACCAAGTAAGCAATCACAAGTAATACGTTCAACCTCCCAGATTAGTTATCCTGCCAATAAATTACTGACTGGCAATTAATAATTACTATCTATAAAAGCTAGCTTATCAATAGGTAAAGTCTGAAATAATATCTTTGCCTCTATTAAGAATTACCCGCATAACGAAAATTATTATAAAAGGAAAGCTATGTGTATTGTCGCTATTGCTTGGCAATTATTTGATGAGTTACCACTGGTGCTACTGTCTAATCGTGATGAGTTTTTGCAGCGCCCAACTGAGCCGCTCCACCAGTGGTCTGACCAACCTATCTATGCTGGACGCGATAAACAAAGCGGTGGTACGTGGTTAGGCATTCATCAGCAAGTGTCACCAGCGCAGAGTGCAGAGTATTATGAACAGAATGGTCGTTGGGCTGCGGTATTGAACTTTCGTGACGGTGTACAGGCAAGCAGTGATGAGCGATCGCGGGGCGCGCTGGTCACTGAATTCTTGACAGGGACTCTAAGTCCGATGGATTTTGCACGGCAGATTGATTTGCAAGATTATGCGGGTTTTAATCTGATCATTGGTGACACTGCGCAAGCTGTGATCGTCAATAATCGTGGTCATGCCCCCACGCCATTGTATTCAGGTCTACATGTTATCTCTAATGGTCAACCAGAGGACAGTTGGTTTAAGACAGAGCGGTTGCGCGGGCGACTACGTCAAGAGGTGCTGCCATTGATTGCAGAAGATTGCACGCCTGCGTACTGGCAAGCGGCGGCTTTCAATGTCTTGTCAGATAGTACCAAAGCACCAGAAGATAAACTGCCTGTTACTGGCGTGGCATTTGAAGTAGAGCAGATGTTATCGTCTGTTTATATTGAACCTGTCGCTTTTGAAGTAGAGCAGATGTTATCGTCTGTTTATATTGAACCTGTCGCTTTTGAAGTAGAGCAGATGTTATCGTCTGTTTATATTGAACCTGTCGCTTTTGGCGATACTGAAACTAGCAAACCTACTTATGGTACCCGCACTCAAAGCATCTTAACGTTGCGCAAAGAGAGCGATGCAGATTGTATTGCTAATATGATTAGCCGTGAGTTTGGCAATCATAATCGTAATCACTGACAATGACCGTTAATAGATAATAAAAAAACACCCACGGTAATTGCTAACATTCTAGCTACTATCGTGGGTGTTTTGCATCGTACTATTAAGTGACTCATTACATCAGCAAGTGATTATTTTGCTCAGGAATGATCAGCTCTTGTTTTAGGGGGAGTTCGCGTACCAATTCTTGTAAGGCACGACGATAAACGCCTCGTTTAAAGTGAATCACTTGTCCAAGTGGATACCAGTAGCTGACCCATTGCCAATGGTCAAATTCAGGTTTCCCTTCATCAAAGCGGATATGTTGAGTATTTGGCTCATCTAAGCGTAGCAAAAACCATTTTTGTTTTTGCCCAATACATAAGGGATGCTGACCATGACGTACATAACGTTTTGGCAAACGATAGCGCAACCAGTCTTGCGTGACTGCCAATAAGTCTACGTGACGCGGATGTAAGCCGACCTCTTCCCAGAGCTCGCGATACATTGCATCCATCGGCGTCTCCCCGCGGTCGATACCACCCTGCGGAAATTGCCAAGCGTTGTGACCAATACGTTTTGCCCACAGAACCTGCCCTTGTGTATTTGCCAAGATGATGCCGACGTTGGCGCGAAAGCCGTCTGCATCTATCATGACTAAACCTTTTAATTTGTTTAAAAATAGCTTGTTTTGACTTGAAACCGTGACAGCAATCGTAATTATTATAAGGTGATTGTTATCGATAT
>NZ_PJBU01000003.1:0-17178 GCF_002863645.1 Psychrobacter sp. MES7-P7E
ATATAGTAGAGCCTTTATAAAAGTGGTACAGTAGTTTTAAAATAAATGAAAAGTAAAAAGATTATGACTTATTCAGCAGACTTTCGAGCTCAAGTGATTAAAAGTGTCGAACAACAAGGCATGAGTATCAGGCAAGCCAGTGTATTCTATGGTATTAGTAAGGCCACGCTACAGAATTGGCTCAAAGATCCTAGTATTAAACTAACTCGCAATAAACCACCAAATAAAATACCTAATGAAGCGCTATTAAAAGATGTTGAACAGCATCCAGACGATTACATGTACGAAAGAGCACAGCGTTTTGGATGTAGTAAGTCGGGCATCGAGGCCGCTTTAAAACGTCTTGGCATTAGTCAAAAAAAAGACCTTAGAGCATCCAAAAGCTTGCCCATTAAACAGAGCTAAATATCTAAGTAAACTGGGCGACTACATCGCTCAAGGCTATGTAATTGTATACATGGATGAAAGCGGCTTTGAGTCTGAAACCATTCGTTCTCATGGTTATTCACCTATTGGAACCCCTTGCATTGATTGCTATAACTGGCAAGGTAAAAAGCGCACCAACGTTATTGGTGCCTTATATAAAAAAGCGTTATTTGCCCTAGATTACTTCGAAAAGAATATCAATGGCGATATATTCTACAACTGGTGCAAAGACACGCTAATACCAAGCCTTAAAACTAAATGCGTGATTGTCATGGATAACGCTAGCTTTCACAAACGCGTTCAGAGATTGCTCAATAGACATGGTCATCGCCTGCTATTTCTACCGCCTTATAGTCCCGATTTAAACCCTATTGAGAAAAAATGGGCACAGGCGAAGTTTTTGCGCCAAGGGTGGATGGAGAATAATTTACCTAAACTGTTTCATGATATGGGTTGTACCAATTTTATTTTGGATTGACTATAGCTCGTTGCTTTTTATTATGTATAAGTATGTTTTTTAGTTAAGCATAAAAAAGCGCCTAAATGATAGGCGCTTTTTTATTGGTTATCGATGCTGTATTAGTTAATTTTAGTCTAAGAATGCAAAGTGATCGATGTCCATTGCTGTCATGCTTTCGCTTGGTGCAACCATCGCTTCTGCGTGACCAGAAGTACGTGGTAGCAACTTATCAAAGTAGAATTCAGCAGTCTGAATTTTTGCTTTGTAGAATTCTGGTGCTTCTGTGCCGCCATTTTCTAGCTTTTCATAAGCGACCGCTGCCATACGCGCCCAATGATAACCCATCATTACGTAGCCTGAGTACATTAGGAAGTCCTCTGACGCTGCTGAGATGATTTCACGATCTTTACGTGCCATCAGCATCAAGCGTACCGTCAAGGTGTTCCACTCAGCACATAGTTTGGTCAGTGCCCAAACAAATTTACGCATTTCTTTATCGAGTGCGTACTCGCCACACCATTTCATGATGCTTGACGTGTAATCACGGATAATCTTACCTTTAGACTGTAAGATAACCTTACGACCTAGTAGATCAAGTGCTTGTACGCCAGTAGTCCCTTCGTACATCGTCGCAATACGAGCATCACGAGCGATCATCTCCATGCCCCATTCTTTGATGTAGCCGTGACCACCATAGACTTGCTGACCATGCTTGGCAGCTTCGATACCTAGCTCAGTTAAGAAGCCTTTTAGAATTGGCGTATAGAAGCCCAATTTGTCGTCCCACTTTTCGAACTCTTCATCATCGCCATTGACAATACCTTGTGCCATTTTGTCGGCATAACGTGCTGAATGATAAATCATTGAGCGACCGCCTTCAGCAAAGGCTTTTTGCGTCAGTAGCATACGGCGTACGTCGGCATGATGGATGATAGCATCAGCTACTTTTTCAGGATCTTTAGTACCAGATAGCGTACGCATAGAACGACGTTCTTTGGCATATGGCAGTGCATTTTGGAAAGACAATTCAGTATGCGCTAGACCTTGGATACCAGTACCGATACGAGCCGTGTTCATGAATGTGAACATGGCTTTTAGGCCTTTGTGCGGTTCGCCGATTAGATAGCCGACTGCGCCATCAAAGTTCAATACACACGTCGAAGATGCGCTGATGCCCATTTTGTGCTCAATTGAACCACAAACAACGGCATTGCGCTCGCCAGCTTCACCTTCAGCGTTCGGTGTGAACTTAGGTACGATAAATAGTGAAATACCGCGCGTGCCTTCTGGTGCATTTGGTAGACGTGCTAGAACGATATGAACGATATTATCTGTTAAGTCATGCTCACCGCTTGAGATAAAGATTTTGGTACCGCTAATTTTATAGGTACCGTCATCCTGCGGGATGGCTTTTGATTTTACTTGGCCCAGATCCGTACCACACTGTGGCTCAGTCAAACACATCGTACCTGCCCACGAGCCTTCGACCAACTTCGGTAAATACAGTGCTTTTTGCTCATTCGTACCGTATTGGAGTAGCGTGTTGATACAACCGGTTGATAGGCCAGAGTACATTGCCCATGGCCAGTTGGCAGTACCGATCATCTCAGCTTTAATAATGTTGATTGACGTTGGCAGATTCATACCACCGAATTCTTCAGGATATGAGATACCTTGCCAGCCGCCTTCTACGAACTGGTCATAAGCCTCTTTAAAGCCCTTTGGCGTGGTCACGACGCCATCTTCGAAATGACAGCCTTCTTCACCACCTGATTGATAGAGCGGGGCAATGACGTTTTCAGCAAAATCAGCCATACCTTGTAGGATCATGTCAATCGTTTCAGGATCGGCATTTTCGCCGTTATCCAAATCTTTATAGTGGGTTTGGTAATCAAATACATCATTAATCAAAAATTTGATATCACGTAAAGGTGCTTTGTAAGTTAACATAATCGCTCTCTTTGGTTAGTTCGCTATCATAGACTTATGGCGCAATATTTGAGTCACAACTTATGTAAGCGATATTTACTTATTTTGGATGAGCTAGACGTTATATTAGTCATCAAGTGAGTTGTTAGTGGACAGCTTTCTAGTGTATTAGTTATTAGAATGCCTTTAGTGGCGGATAGCTGTTATGGCGTTAATATGATTATAAATCTTAAACAGCGACAAATATACAACTAATAACTATTATTCATGATTAATTATGTTATTAATTCATTTTAGTTTGTATAGGTAAATTGTATCTTCGCTTGAAATTATTCTATAAAGGGTTATGTAGACTCATTTAAATTCAAAGAAAAATGGACTTATCAAATAGGAAAGCCATTTATGAGCACCTCAAAAAAGCAACAGCGAGCCTCTTGGTTGAGCGCATTATTAACTCGTATTAAGTGGTTAATCGATGGTGAGCTGAATCATTTACTCACAGTCAATCGCAGTCAGCGACCATGGCATATGCCCATCATCGCGGCGATTGCGATTAGCTTTCCGGTGTTTGTAGGGGCTTATTTTGGTGACTTGTCTTCAGGTATCAAAGCATCGCTAGGCTCGATGATTATTCTAAACCTACCATTTGCAGGAGGGCTACCACATCGGCTAGTGACGGTCATGGCTTGGGGTTTTGCGATGATACTCAGCTTTGCACTGGGGCTGATCGCGCAGCTGATGCCAGTGTTGCGGCTGCCTGTGTTTATGCTGATTGGGATTAGCGTGGTGATGTTAGGTCGTTATTATCGGCAACCACCACCAGCGGGATTGTTTGTATTGATGGCGGGTGCGATTGCGCTATTTATCCCCGTGCCGATTGATCAAGTGCTCTCAGCGATAGGGCTTGTGATATTGGGTAGTGGCTCCTCGATGTTGCTAGCGCTACTCTATAGTTTGTTCTTATTGGCGGCCCGTCCTGTTGCTTCTGTCCCTGTCTATGATTATCAGCCTGATATGATTAGCGATAGTCTGATCGTGGTAAGTTTCGTTAGTTTGGCATTGGTCGTTGCCGTTCTATTAGAGCTGCCTTATCCATACTGGGCAGCGATGAGCTGCTTTATTATCATCCAAGGTATGCAGCTACGAACCATGTGGATCAAACAGTTGCACCGTTTATTGGGTACGTTGGCTGGCATGGGCGTGGCGGGCTGGATGCTGTCTTGGGGACTATCAGGATGGGGCATCGCTATAGCAATACTATGTATGATGTTTTTGATTGAATCGTTTGTCGATCGGCATTATGGACTGGCGGTGATATTTATCACGCCGCTGACGATATTTATCGCCGAGTATGGTAGTACGATGTCAGTGCCTCCCGTCGCTGGGGACGTTATCCAAGCGCGTATGATTGATACGGCGCTCGGCTGCGTGATTGGATTGAGCGGTGGTCTGGCGATACACTCTACGCGATTGCGTGTACCGCTGCGCCGTTTTGAAAATTGGCTATTACTGCGTTTTAGTTAATAGCTTTACAATGCATTCTCTTTGATTAACGGTCTTTATTTAACGTTGTTGTCGCTTGTGCGACATCGATAGTATGCCCAGTCCAACGCTCAAAACTTAAAGCGGCTTGACCGATAAGCATACCGTAGCCTTCAGAGGTCTGTGCGCCGCGAGCGGCAAAATGCTGCAAGAATGGTAGCGGACGACCATACATCATGTCGTAAGCGTACTGACAGTTTAGAGCATCATCTAGCGGTAACGTATCACCTGACAAACCAATAGAAGTGGCATTAATGATAATGTCAAAAGAGCTACTGAGTTCATTGGTCGCGCAAACCTCGATATGTTGGTCGTCGATTATTGAGCTGGCCGCACTGAGCTCATTTACCAAATCAGCTGCCTTAGACACGGTGCGATTGGCAATCGTGAGAGAGTTAATACCGGCTTCAAATAATGGCAATATTACGCCACGCGCTGCACCACCTGAACCTATTAGCGCCACACGAGCATTGGTCAGCGGCCAGTCCATACTCATAATGTGATTGGTAAGTCCTTGCCCATCCGTATTATCACCGTAGAGTGCCTCTGTGATTGGTGCGCCGCTTTCTAATAGTGCTTTGTTCAACAGTAACGTATTGACCGCGCCTGCCGTCTTGGCATGTTCTGATAAGCCACCGCGCGCCGCACAGCAGTCATAAGCGACTTGTTTAAAAGGAACCGTCACGTTAGCACCCACACCGCCACCGCAAAAAAACGCCTCAACGACAGCTGTAAAACTGGCGGCATCATCAGGGCAGTACTGACGCTGATAGCTAATATCAATCCCTGCTTGGATAGCAAACTGCTCATGAATCTCAGGAGATTTACTATGGGCGATTGGATTGCCAATAACGATAAAGTGTTGGGTCATAAATAGTCCGCTGGCTAGAGAATCAAAATACTATCAAAGAAGCAATAAGTGGCGTTCAATCATCATAAGGGATAACGCTATGATTGACAAACCAAGAGGCTATCACTAATCAATGATTAGAAAGTGACAGCGTGAATCAGAGGCTGCCTTATCGCTTTTGAAAATAAATTATGATATTGAAGCAGCTTTAGGTAATTAGTACGCAAGCAGTTTTCCTCTTCCTATTAAAGAGAAGACTGTTTTGGTACGTTATATATTTAACAAATCTGTACTCTCGGGGAGTGCTCCGCGTAACGTAAAAGGTAGTCAAGTGCTGAGCAGTTGGGTAAACTATAAAATATGGAAACCTATATCAATATGTTGTAATGACTGCTAGATTATAATGTTTGTGAAATATGCTCTTTATTGAAAACTATTCGTTATCAGCGGCGTTCCTGCCAGCTCGTTAATACTATTTCGAGATCAATCTAAAAGTGTGAGTAAATTATCCATGTGGAATCCTAACCTACAGACCCTTCTAGTCGGTATGATAATGGCAGTTAGTGTGACGCTCAGTGGCTGTGACAGCACCAAAGAAGATGCTCCAAATCCAGATGCTGAGACCACTGAGCAGGCAACAACGAATGAGCCAGTACAGGACAGCGCAAACAATCCTGACCTAGACGGTGCCACTGCTCAGCAAGGCACGCCAGTGAGATATGATGTCGCAGCATGGGGTACGGATAAGGTTGAGTCGCTCGCTGTAGATGAGTTAGATAGTATAAAATCGGTGTTTGGCGAAGTGATGAGCACTGACGAAAACAGCCTAGACTATGCCAGTAATCCAGCGGCAAAATATCGCTTTATGAAAACGGACGCGCCTTATCTAGATATCATCGACTCTGAAAAATATCTAGAGCTAGGCTGGTACTATGCCAATCCTACTGATACAGACAAAGAAAAAGAGCTGAGCCAAAACCACGCCAAAAAAGCCTATCAGCTATCACGTCAATTGATGGGTGATGATGGCGGAAAAATGGTTGCTGATATGCTCAATAGCCAAATCATCAAAAATAGAATCGTCGGTGGACAAAAAATAGAGCTAGCAAAATGCGAGTTTTATAGCTGCATGCTAGTTATCAATAAAGCCGCTGCTCAAACAGACAATAGCTAAATCATGACCGATACGACGTCAGTACCAAACGGTTGGGTGTGTCTGTACCCACAAGTCAGCAGTGTGACCGAAGATAGTAGTTTGACCAAAGACAGCAGTGTGATTGAAGATAACAGGACAACCAGCCAAACGGTAACCATGTCTCTAGATAATCGCGGACTGGCATACGCTGATGGCTTCTTTACTACCATGGGCGTTATCGATGGGTTGATACTATGGTCAGATTATCATTATCAGCGGCTTGTCTCTCATGCTGAAACCTTGCAGCTAAACATAAATAGCGAAGAGCTATTAGCAGTACTGCAGCTGTATGCCCAGCAGTTAGAGCAGGGCATGCTAAAGCTAATAGTTACTCGCGCTGCGCAGAATGTACGCGGTTATGGCTATGCACCTAGTACAAATGGTAGCGACTGTGAGATATGGCTAAAGGCTACCGCAATGCGAGTTTCTACTGCACTGCAGTTGTCTTTACCTGATGGCAACCTAGTACCTATCCAACCCAATGCCTCGGCAATATGTTTGTCTTCTCAGATTGCTTGCTTACCGCCATCGCTGGCAGGTATCAAGAGTCTTAATCGTTTAGACAATGTCCTCGCTAGTGGTGAGCTACAGCAGATAAAAGCTGAGCCATTGGCTGCTAAACTTGCGGTAACGCTTGGTGAAGGACTGCTACGTGATATGAGCGGGCAGTGGGTCGAGGGTACGATGAGTAATGTATTCTATCAATTGGCAGAAGCGCCACTATTAGAATCCAAAACTGCCTCTAGTATTCATAAAGATAATGAAAACTACCTAACCACCGGTCAGTGGTACACCCCTTCTATGGCTCAATCGGGCGTCACTGGCGTCATGCGTCAGGTAATTATAGATGCACTATCTACGACACAATATCCAGTCATAATCAGGTCGCTACAAGATGAGGATTTGCCTAAATTAACGCAGTTATTCTTTTGCAATGCACTGCGCGGTATCATGCCAATGAGCAGTCTGACGTTATTGTCAGGTGAGGTTGTGGATTTTCGATCGTTTTAGCTATTATTGAAAAATATTGAATTTGGTATCAATGAAGTCATCAGGATACAAAACCACTTGCTCATTTCTATACATTTCTTGCGCTTTCAAAAGGGCACTTTGCTCATCTTCAGCATTTACTTCCACGATATTACTCAGCGTTTCCAAAATCTCTATTTGAAATTTTTGTGTTGCCGTCTCATTTCTTTTCATTGTATTCACTTTCATTTCTCACAAATAACTTCAGTCATCAATACCAAGTAGATTAGCAAAAGCCCTCAAAAGAAGTGATCGTCTTTTGTTACGCAGACTTGTGCCATAAAGCAAATCGATCAATGATCCTTTTTCAATAGAAATGATTAAAAGGACAATATCGAATGCGTTTAATATATGAAAAGGTAAGGGTTCCAATACAAATCAGACGTTTGATGGTGTTCGATGAAATTTGTAGATTGGCCAAAGCTCAGCCTAATGAAATCGTGCATTTGTCACCTTATACTCAATTGGCTTTTGGTGTCATATATTTAAAAAACCTTAAAAGGTTTGTGGCTTTTGGAGGTATGTTTGAGTATGCGCATACGCGAGAAGAAGTCATTGAGCAGGGTATCGACGTTATTGCTAATGATGAATTGGTAATGTGTGCCTTGACAGTTAATCTAATTCCTTTTACCAAACCTGCACGCAACTCGGTACAGCTGTTATAGCAGTGGAATCGCTATGTGCGTAATCGATTGCATGCTTATATTGACTATCGTGAAGAGCATTTTTTCAAAATCAATGATGAAATTGATTGGGAGTATCCAGCGCATAAGTTTCATCAGCGTCTTGTGGCTACTGCGCGATTACCATTATGGGATGATAGAGATGAGCTGATTGCCGATGTGTACCGTGACAAAAAGGGACAGCCAAAACCTAAGCACTACAACGAGAAGCGACTAGTATAACTTTCGATAATGACCACGGCTTATAAATTCAATGATGCCTCTATCGCGTAGTATCTGTAGTTGCTGACGGATTTTATCTTGAATATGGTTATTTTCGGGATGTTTAAGTTTTAACTCGTCAGCAAAACTATAAACTTGCTTTAGCGAAAAGTGATTATCAAGCCTATCGATGCACTGCCAGATATCGAGTGTCCAACCACGAGAAGCGACAGACTGTTTTCGTAAAAACAAGGTTCTTTGAAATTGTTGGCTGACATCATCTCGTGGTATGACTTGCTGATTTTTGACCAAAAATACTTTGCCCGATTCGGGTACTTGGCGTAAGTCAATATTGCAACCAACCCAACCTGCTCGTTTTGCCGTCACTGATAAGGGTTTACGCTTAACAATAATATCGGGTGTAAAGAAATGCTTGGGAATAATCAGAAAGTTATTGACGGTGTATTCTTTTGAGTAGGTTAAAAAGAAGAAGCTGGGATTGTTCTTACTATTGATACGCTCAATCATCGTCTTATAAGCACCATCATTGACAACATTGCTTAACTTGGCTTTTTTACTTTTTAGCTCATATTGCTCATTACAATTTTCGCAATAAAAATCAGCAACAGGTTTGTTATTAGCAAACTCAGCTAGCGACTGGGCGCTACAATTGGTGCAGTAACTATTTTCTTTTACCCATGCTTCACTGAGTACACGAACTTTTTGAGGTTCAGAGTGATAGTTTTTAGCAAGACTTTGGTTAAAATGTAGGTTCATAAGATATTTTCATTATTAATAGATAAGCTGAGAATACTGAAAAAAACGCCTAAGTATTAAGCCATATAAACTGCTATCAATAGCAAGATAATTCATAAGCTAAGCAAATACCATTGAAAATCGCACGGTTCAGTGCTAAATTCTAGCAAACATCTGCCTCGCGAGTTGCCATGAGCAAGCCTACACCCAATATACCACCTGAACGTCCCAATGAGTCGCCGTCAAACAAACAAGATGGCACAGTCGAGGAGCATGTCGATACCACGCTGCCGGACGCGCAACCAGTGGTAGATGAGGTGGAAGACACATCAGCAACGCCAGCAACCAACGTCTCGCTTATTAGCGGTAACAGTAAACCGCGTCAATATAAAGTTAATAACCCATCGTTTTTTATGCAACGTGGCTATCAAGTGCTGCTAGTGCTAGGGCTAATTGCTGCATTTTTCTTAGTCATGGTTTATCAGACGTTGTTTGGTCGTATCGAGCAGCCGCAGCAAATGGTCACGATTGAGCCAGGTCAGACGTATTACGGTCTACTACCGCAGTGGCAGCAGCAGATTCCGCTGTTTTCGGCAGGCGTGGCCAAGCTATATATCAAATCGCAAGTCGATGCACCGTTGCATGCTGGTACGTACCAATTACCCGAAAACCCGACTATCGCTGAGGCGTTACAAATACTAGGTCAAGGCGCAAAAGCGGCCATGGTCAAGGTACAGATCATCGAAGGCAAGACATCTAAAGACCTTTACCAAGCGCTGCGTGACAACGACAAAATCGAAAAAGAAGTACTGACCGCAGATAATGATAATGCCAGTATTGCTCAAGCATTGGATTTGACGGGTGTACTGCCCGATAGTGTGGCTAATAGCAGTGACCCAATTGTTAACTATAATCTTGAAGGTTGGTTCGCGCCTGACACTTATTATTATGGTGAAGGAACCAGCGATAAAAAAGTACTGACTGACTTGTATAAGCGTCAGCAGCAGGTACTGACTGATGCATGGGAAAATCGTGCGCCGAACCTCCCTTATAAGAGTCCATATGAAGCGTTAGTGATGGCATCTATTATTGAAAAAGAGACCAGTGTTGCTGATGAACGTCCTTTAGTTTCTGCCGTATTTAGAAATCGCTTGAATAAAAACATGCGTATGCAGACGGACCCGACCATTATCTATGGTATGGGCAGTCGTTACGATGGCAATATCCGCCGCAAAGACATCAATGAAAAAACGTCTTATAACACCTATCAAATTGATGGTTTACCGCCAACGCCAATTGCGCTACCATCAGCGGCCTCTATCGAAGCGACCTTACATCCTGCTGATAGTGAAGCGTTGTATTTTGTGGCAACGGGCAATGGCGGGCACAAATTTACCAACAGCTTGGCTGAGCACAATCAAGCGGTAAAAGACTACCTCAGTGTCATGCGTGAGAAAAAATCTCAAACGCCGCCGCAGTAATATTCCTTCTGAATCTTCTTAAAAAACTTATCGTTTATTGAGTGCTACAAAGTAGAGGTAGCGCTCATCAATGACATAAGGTCATATCATGTCAGTATCTATGCACATCAGCGCAACACCGTCACATACCAGCACACCATCATCGAATCTACCTGAATCAAATGCTTCAAATACGGAGACGGTACCTACTTTAGGCCGCTTTGTTAGTTTTGAAGGGACCGAAGGCGTAGGAAAAACCACCGCGATTGAACAGTTATGCTTGCGCTTAGAAGCTAATGGCATTTCGTATCTGCGTACTCGTGAGCCGGGTGGTAGCCCATTTGCAGAGCAATTGCGAGACATATTATTGGACCCAGCGACTGATATCGAAGACGATACTGAGCTGCTACTATTGTTTGCGGCGCGCTGTGATCACATGCAGCAAGTCATTTTACCAGCGCTCCAAAATGGTACTTGGGTAATATGTGATAGATTTACCGACTCTACTATTGCGTATCAGGGCTTTGGGCGTGCTTATGGTGACGAGCTGGTACGCGGCAAAATCGATATGCTTATCAAACAATTTGTGACGCAGCTTCCTGAGCTGACATTGTGGTTGGATTTGCCAGTAGCAGAAGGCATGAAGCGTGCCAACAAGCGCAGTGCGGCAGATCGTTTTGAGCAGCAAGCTACCGAGTTTTTTACTTGGGTGCATACTGGTTTTAGTCAGCTAGCGAGCGAATACCCTGAGCGTATACAGCGTATTGATGCATCGGGCAGTACGGATGATGTGAGTGCACGTATATGGCAGACAGTTATGGACAGATTTGATATCAAATAACTAAATTTTGCCAAGTAGATTTATAAGGCAGTTAGATGTAATCGATAGTTAGTTAGACAGTCAGTTAGCACCAATAAAAAGCCCCAGCATATTGCTGGGGCTTTTTATTAAGGTAAATATTTTATCTTTAAGTCAATAAGGCAGATAACTATGCACGTTATTTGTCATCTATTTTATCTGCTTTTACACCATCAGTAGTAGCGATAGAGGCGTCGCTATCCTGAGCAGAGTCAGGTAGACGATTTGGGTCAAGCGCACCTTTTTTGTTTTTAGGGGCACTACCATTGCCATTACTGTTCGTAGAGGTTTTGGTCTTCGAAGTCGCTGTCGAATTTGCAGACATGACGCCTTTATTATCCACATTAGTAGCAGACGTTTTTGGCTCTTCTACTGCTTCACTTTTCTCTACCGTAGTGCTAGAAGGTGACTGAGTCTCGGTACTACGGCTTTGAGTGGTTGATGACTGATTAGCAGTGTTTTGCTCATCGCTTTTGTCACTATCTACCGAAGGCTCTGGCGCTGCTGTCTGGCTATCGTCAGGGTTAGGCTCCTGCTCTTTACGCTTTTCAGGGGCTTTTGAATTGGACTCAAAGTTAGCATCCGCTGCCATGCGAGCCTGCTCTTGCTTAGGCGTTACATCGACTGGCTTCGGCTGTACTTCATCGTCTACCACTAGCGATATAAGCTTACGGTCACGAGGGACAGTACCGTCAAATTTATCGGTGATGACGTGCAGTTTGCCTTCTTTGTCGACGGTATATAGCGGTACGAATTGCTTATTATCGGCTTTATATTGCTCAAAGCTGTAGCTATCTGTGATGTTGGTAATCTTAATTCGAGCTTTTTTGGACAGCATACTGGCAAGCTTGGTATAGGTCACATCTTTGCCAAACAACCACTGTGAGTGGAAGTTCGATTGCTTGTCATCACGCTCGCTTTTGACTTTTTCATCACTGAATTTGAGACGGTATAGCTTACGCTCACCAAATTCATGACGATAATGAATCTCGGACAACGTGTTCATTTCTTTGTCCATACTCATCGCAAACAAACGACCAATACCGATTAGATCCAGATGATGATCTGCGTGATCAGAGATAGGGTTGCCAAAGTAAGTACGCAGACCGCTCATGCGTGCGCGTGCAATATTGGTGTAGTTGTTGTGCGCAACGATAACGTCGAAGCCCTGGTCTTTGAGAGAGGTAGCAATCAATAGCGTAATTGGGTTTGAGCCAACGATAAGGATACCGTTGGTCTCAGGCTCACGTACGCCTAGTAGATTACCGACGACCTTTGCACCCAGGCCCTGAATCATGACCGTACCGATAATGACCATAAATACCAGAGGTACAAGTAGCTCTACGCCTTGAATATCATACTCTTGCAAACGAATCGCAAACAGGGATGAGATAGCAGCAGCGACGATACCACGTGGCCCAATCCAGCTAATCATCAGCTTTTCATTGGTCTTAAGGTTCGAGCCGATAGCCGATGCCCAGACCGATAGTGGACGTGCGACAAACATTACAATCGCGAGGAGCACTAGCCCTGCAAAACCAACACTAAGCAAGCTTGCCAACTCTACACGCGCCGCCAGAATAATGAACAGCACTGAAATCAGCAAAATGGTCAACGACTCATTAAACTCTAAAATCGTCTCACGTGGGAATTTTGGCCAGTTCGCCAATGCCACGCCCAGTACTGTGACGGTCAATAGACCAGATTCATGCTCTAGATGATTCGATATCGAAAATAACACCAGTACAAATGCTAGGGTAAAAACATTGCGTAAAAACTCAGGAATCATATGACGACGCATAAGGAATGCAAGTAGCCAAGCGCCTGCCATACCCATTGCCGTTGCCAATACGACAATCTTAGCAAATAGTAGAATACTACTGGCTTCGCCGCCTGAGATAATGTACTCATAGACCAATACCACAGCGATAGCGCCGATTGGGTCAATGATAATACCTTCCCATTTTAGGATGTTGGAAATGGTTTTGTTGGGGCGTACACTACGCAGCAGCGGCATAATGACCGTTGGACCAGTCACACAGACTAGTGCACCGAACAGCAACGCAATCAATGGATCGACATCGAATAGTAAATAAGTCGATAGGGCCACGATAGCAATGGTAATCAGTACACCGACCGATACCAGCATCTGTACCACGGTACCATGTTGCTTAATCTCATCGAACTCTAGCGTTAGCGATCCTTCAAATAGAATAATCGCTACGCCCAAAGAGATGAAAGGAAACATCAGCTCGCCCAACACCAAGTCTGGGTCAAATACACCCAGCACTGGGCCGACGATAATACCAATCAGTAATAAAAATAAAATGGATGGTTGCTTTAAATACCAAGCCAACCATTGGGCGGCAATGCCAATCCCAACCACGCCGGATAGCAAAAGGGCGGTATCCATAAATTAATCCTTTTATAATCTTGTCATATTTTATATCTATCGATAGCTGTTATAAGATAGTCGCTACCGTTTATTTAACAATAAGTTGTTATCCGTTTCTGTTGTAGCCAAGCCATCGCACTGATAGCCATCATGAATCACAACATAAGCTAGATATGATATAACTACTATAAAGTAGCAAAGACAAAAGCGCTTCTAGATAAATCACAATACGCTAGAAATGCAAAAGATGGAAAACAAGAGTGATGATAGCCAGTTCATAAGCCTGCAATAAACAGCCTTATATACAAGCTAACTTTTGTTTGTTTAGTAAAATATTTGGTTTGACATCATACCATGATTTTATTTCAAGCTGATGTAAGCCGTACCTGCTAAAAAGCTATCTTACGGCCATAAAAGTATACGAAGCCCATATGAAATAACGTTGCCTTGGGTTATCCTGCACTATGCAAAAGGCATTAGCATCATATTTTAAGTTTTTATTTATCATACAGTAGCTGCGTGGGGCATGCACGTCGCGCACAGGGTAATAGTGTTGGCGCTATGAAATGTCATATACTGATCGCTGAGAGTATTTATTTCTATAAGACACTATTAACCATGTTCTAAAGACAAGCGTTCTATAAATATTCAAGTAGTGAGTAGTGATAAAAATAAGCGTAAAGTAATTGCTAAATAGGTATGACAATAAGTTCGAATAAAAGTGCTGCGTAGCATAAATAGACAAGATAAATAGATAAAAGAATATAATTTCACCAAATAGTAACGAATAGGGACATGCCGCTTGGTGTGGTCGCTATCGCTGACAATCATAACGTGGCTGTTAATAGCAGCGATTACTCATATGGAGGACACAAAATGCCTATCAATATGTTCAAAGGACAGACCACTGCCGATATGCAGCGCTGGTTACAACGTAGTGCTCTAGCATTCGCTATTAGTACCGCTATGTTTGCTAGTATCAATGTCACGACGATAAACAGTGCGCAGGCTGCAGTCACTACGGCTGATTTTTCTGGTTTGGTGCAACAAGTCACGCCAGCAGTGGCACGTGTCAATGTTACCAAAACGATTAGTGAGGCCGAGCTCGCTAAGGCTCAGACTGCTGAAGTGTTGCGTCAGTTCTTTGGTGATCGTCTACGTATTCCTGATCGAGTCGCGACGCCAGCGATTGAACATGCTTATGGTACGGCCTTTTTTATTACCTCCAATGGATATATGCTGACCAACCATCATGTCATCGCAGGTGCGGACAAAATCACTGTGACGCTCAATGATAGAACCGAGCTTGATGCAACTTTGGTTGGTAGTGACGAGCGCTCAGATGTGGCTGTGCTAAAAGTTGAGGGCAGTCAATTTCCAGCCCTGCCTATCGGCGACTCAAGTGGTCTAAAAGTAGGGGAGCCAGTGTTAGCAATCGGTTCGCCATTTGGTTTTGACTACTCAGCCTCTGCCGGTATTGTCAGTGCCAAATCGCGTAGCTTCTCGCGTGAAACGAGCGTGCCATTTATCCAAACCGATGTGGCATTAAACCCGGGTAACTCTGGCGGGCCACTATTTAACCAGCGCGGCGAAGTGATTGGAATCAATTCGCGTATTTTTAGTGGTACTGGCGGTTATATGGGACTGTCATTCTCTATTCCTATTGACGCTGCCATGGACATTTATGAGCAGCTAAAAAATGATGGTGAAGTGGCGCGTGCATATCTAGGAATTTATCCACAAGATATCGATCGCAATCTGGCCGAGGCTTATAATTTAGAGCGTCCTCAAGGTGCTTTACTGACTCGTGTATCACCAGATTCACCAGCACAAAAATCAGGCCTAAAACCTGGTGACATCATTTTGCAATACAATGACGTACAAATCATGGAGGCATCTGATTTGCTAAACTTGCTCAACCGAGCGCGTCCAAGCGACCCCTTCCGTGCACGGATTCAGCGTAACGGTAAGCAGATGGTGATTAACGGTAAGCTCGCTTATGCTCCCAATGATGTAAGAGCACAGAGCGGTGATGAGCAAAATGATGATGTACAGTTGGGCTTGCGTTTACGCGATTTGACGGCAGATGAACAAGCAGAAATCGCAGTCGATAATAAAACCGGTATATTGGTTACCACAGTGGATCCTACTGGATTGGCCGCGCGCTCAGGTATTCTGGCAGGTGATGTTATTACCAACTTTCATCAAAAGCCGATCGAAACAGTGGCAGACTTTTCAGGTGCCATCTCTTCTCTTCCTAAAAAAGGGGTGGTCACTATAGAGGTTATACGCCAAGGCATTCCTGCTATTATTGGTCTGCGTATTGAATAGCTGTCATGATTAAAGCTTGACTGTGAATGTCATTGTTAATGTGACTCAGATTACGGTACAGAGTATAAAGGCAGCGCGCACGTCAATAATTGTGCTTGTCTATCATGGAGGTCGACCTCTATAATGTTTGGTTTTTTATCAAACAGCTAAGAGTAAGACCTCAACAGCAATCCATTCGTTAAATGAGTTATTGATCAATCAATAGGCTCTAAGGTGGGCCGAGTCGCTTAGTAGGCTCGTACCATTATGCAACCGCTAGGTAATTATGACTGACCCCGCTCTACATACGCTTATTACAACGACGTCAGCAGCACTGCTAGCGTACATTGCACTGTGGTCAGGGCTACAAACGTTTAATGCCAATCCTACCAAGCGCTTTATGCGCATTTGGGTGAAGCTCGCACTGTATTATGCCGCTTACACGATGCCTGTTTGGGCGATATTGCTTATCATGGTTTGGTCACAGGACTTGATGCCGTTGTTAGCGCAGCTATCATTACCTGCCGTACTGATGGCAATATTGATGATGGGCTTATATTTTTTTACTGTCATTGTGCAACCCAACCGCTTACGATTAGAGCATCATTCTATTGACTTAGACTTGTCTACACCGCTCAAAGTCGCCGTATTAGCAGATTTACGTATAGGAATATACGGTGGTAAGCCGCGTCATATTCGCAAGCTAGTCTCTACTATTAATGCTTTGTCAGCAGACGCCGTACTGATTACGGGCGACTGGCTATACTATCCAAGTGCGGATTTAGTGGGTCAGTTAATGCTGTTTAAAGGGGTGAATAAACCTGTTTATACGGTCATGAGTACCTCGGACTTGCGTTATCAATCTATGAATACGACCAAACAAGGTCAGCCACTATTAGAAGATACATTGGCCAGTACTTTTGATGTACTCGATATCAACTATATCGGTCAGCAATGTACGTCGCTGCCACTCAAATGTGCAAGAACAACAAATAAGCAGTTAGTCGTCAATCAGTCGACTAATCAAACTAATAATCAAACTAATAATCAAACTAATAATCAAACTAATAATCAAACTAATAA
>NZ_PJBU01000004.1:0-15521 GCF_002863645.1 Psychrobacter sp. MES7-P7E
TACTCTTCGATGCTCTCTTTAGGTAATATCGGCTGATATCTGCTTTCTACCACTTTGATTTTATCAAAGTTATAGTCTTGACCTTCATATGTGCTAGGTTTGTCACTAGGCAAAAGAAATTCTTCTACGTCTTTTGGATTAGCATTTAGTCTATTGTGTGGTAACAAGCCCTCAATATCTCCCCATTCGTCACTAATTTCAGTTCGTTCCAATAAAAGTAAGTTGCTAATCATTCTGTTGCTTAGCTGGATAAAAACGCCTAATTCTTTACAAGTTAACGAGGGCTTTACATCGCAAAAAAATAAATATGCATCTATTTGCGCTGTATAGATTTGATAGTCTTCACTGTCTTTATCTAACTCATCTAAAAAATCCAATTTGTCTTCATCGAGATAATGATTTCCCATTAAATAAAACCCTCTACCATAAATATAAGTGTCTAAATCAAACTCATAAATTCTTTTAAGTAGTTTTTTCGGCGTTATATTATCGGTTTTAAATTTTCTGTTTAAGTAGTCGCAAGCCTCTTGTAGATTGTAATATTCTGCGGTATCAAAGCTTAATGCAATATCGTTATTACTCATATTCACACCTCTACACACCATTAAATCAAAGTAGATATAAGACAAGCCAGCCTAAAACTATATGGATGACTGGCTTTAGATTATTCATCATGCCTGGCAAGATTTTTATTATTATTTGCTCAATCAAATATCATACAATTACCAGCCAAATTTAGCACAAAAAAAAGCCAACCATTGAAAACAATGATTGGCTTTTCTCTATTACTGCTATGCTTGGTCGGAACGGCAGGATTTGAACCTGTTCTACGTGTGCAATATAACATTATTGCATTGTAGAGCGTATATAAAACAAGGGTTTGCCATTTTTAAATGTAATACAATGCAATGGTTGTTTTGAAATCTGTGCCAAAATCTGTGCCAAGAGTGCGAGTAGGGGTGTGAGATACTCGAACTCTTTTTGATATAACCTAATATAAATCAATGAAAAATTAATATAATGAAATCATATATTTATGTTTTTACTTTTAAATTGATTTAAATAGTTTCTACGCTAACTGCGACAAAAACTGCGACATGATTAAGCTTTACAACCAACCCCAATATGGTCTGCAATGACGTCTGCAATTTCACGCGCTAGTGGCCATTTTTTTGCCTGATAAGCGGCAAGCTCAGATGGATTAGAGATAAAAAATAGCTCTAAGATGATTCCGCCTTCGCGCACGTAGCCCAATCTTGAATGCTGACCACTGTTTTCTGGCTTAAAACCACCAGCGCTACCGCGTACTGGAATTCTCAAAACGTCACTAACTGCCTCACAAAGCTTTTGGCAGATTGCTTTGTCTTTAGGCTGCGCCAATGCTTCAACGCCACCAGCAGTGGGCAGATGAAATGCGTTGCAATGGAACTCAATAGCGACTTCACCTTGCTTGATGAGTTTAATTGCATTGCGCAACGTGTCATTTTCGCTACCGGTGCCATCGGTGACTGCTTCAATACCCAAATCGCGTAGGCAATAAGCAACGATGTTGCGCATATCAGTAGTGATTTCGGCTTCAGTGACGTTGCCGGCAACTGCACCAGGATCGGTATTACTGTGACCAGCTGTGATAGTAACTTTTGCCATGATGTTTATCCTTTTTTAGACATTAAAAAAGCCCCAAATGGGGCTGTATTTAATGTTAATTGTTATTTGTCTTTATCTGCAATGCGTAGTGCGTAATGCAGTGCGTTGAGTGCAAGCAGTCCACGCCGGTAGTGACTCGCTTTGACATACGGCTGAACGATTTCACTATTTTTGATAGCAATGTCTGTCAGCTGACGCGCTGTTTTTAGTAGATTGAATTGCATGATTTACTCCTATTATTTGCCGAATATTGCGAATGCTGCATCTTTGACTTCTTTGATTACTTCAGCAATCGTCTTGCCCTGCCATAAGGCTACGGCTTGATAAACAATGCCTATGGCCAACATACCGAACACCGCCCAAACAAGCATGATTGCGCCTTGTGTCATTACGCTATAATCTTGATAGCCCATAAATTCAATATGCGCTGCGCCGCCAAACAGCGAGATTGTGACAGCAATAGTAAACTTGATTATCACTGACATATTAACTTGTATCTTACCGTCTTTACCGATGTCACCTGATAGCATCAATCCAAATATTGCACCGATGACAGCTGCGAATACTTTTGGCAGAAATACCATCAGCTTTAGTATGATTAGCTCCAAAAACGGTGTGTTCTGTGGCATATCGTCCTCTCAAATTTTAGATAATAAAAAACCCCATTTAAGGGGTTTGATTTAATTCAATGGTTTTACAGCTCTACCAAGAAGTTAGGCACTGCGGCTTCCGCCTTGCCAGTCAAGGTCCATTCATTCGCTTGCGTATTGTCTGGTGACGTTAGTTTTGCTTGTATCTCGATGTAGTTATCAGCGCTTTTGACAGCTCTTAACTCTATATTCGTAACCGAACTAAAAGCGTCGGCTCTAAACACAACTGATGATAAAGAGCCTCTAATATCGGTAATTGCATTCCCTGCTGCGCCTGTGCGATAAGCATAAAATTTTAGATTGCTAGTCCACTGTCTTCCCGTCGTGCTACTAGCGACAGTAATATCAAAATAGGCGTTCACACTATTTTTACTGATGCCGTATTTTGCGATAGTTGACCACACAGATGTTATAGCGACTTTACTAGCGATAGGCGTTAATGCTGTCAATGTGCGCACTGTCGGCAATATAGTGTCATAGCTGACAGTGTCTTCGATGCTCAGCATGTAATTAAAAACTGCGCTTGCAATCATACCTTTGCCGATGGCGTTCGGGTGAATTGCGTCTGTTAGCCAATCATTATCCAAGAACTTGGCATAATCACCGACAAGTTTAGGCACATCGATAAAATAAATATTACTATTTTCAGTAACTATTTCTTTTCTGACTGCTGTAAATTCTTCTAATAATACGCCACGCGGGTCACTAGCTAATCCATAAAACTCAGGTTTATTCGGCTCAACAACATAGATGCGGCAATTAGGCTGGACACCACGCAATCTATTAATCCAAGTTTGGAAGTTGGTTTTAAATTGCACCTTCGTTTGCCTATCAATTGTATTGATAGCATCATTTGTGCCGATATTAATTACTGCAATGCTTGGTTTCAATTGTGCATAATACGTCTCAATATTCACAAGCTGATTGTGTTCATACAATGACACGCCACTACGTGCCATCAGGTCGTAAGTAATACCGTCAGCTCTTGACTCATCAATAAATTGTACACCATATGCTGCAAACTTTTTACCTGAGCCATCTAATTGGAATTGCAATATTTGAGATAAAAACTCAACGCCAATATCTACAAAAGCCAGTTGCTCGGTATTATTTTGAGTATCAACCAACAATCTAGCTGTCGGTAATTGATCTTGGAAGCCAATAGTGAATTTGCAACCGTTGGGCTGCTTTAAATAAAATACACGCACCTTAGTGCATTTGAGTAGCCCTACAGTACTGATGTATATAGCCTCAGCATTGGCTGATTCAACCATCATACCTTGACCGTCTGGCGAATACTTATATGGTGATAAATCCCATTTTCTGTCTGACGGTCCCCACATATTTATCACAGTAGATGGTGATGTTCGGCTAACTTTTATTTGTGCGTTAGAGCCTTGATGTTTGGCGTGACTGGTCGTTAAAGGAGTGTACCCAAACTCACCCATGCCACCATACATTGGTGCTAAGCGCTTAACTAAAGGCTTTGCATAAGTTGCCCCTGTTTGCAGCTCAGTTAAAGAGTCACCAATAAATAATAGGCGTTCTTTTTGCTTATTTTTAACAATCAATTTGTCCGCTTGTACCACGCCTGATTGTATTGTCGCTCTCACAGCACTATTTGCTAAACCAGCAAAAAATATGTCCCAAAATATCAGCGGGCGAATTGATGGTGCAAGTCGACGCTCAACCATCTCATCAGGGTCGGTAGTATTAACATAAGTTTTCATAGTTTGAATGTCAACACGACCATCCGCATAAAACTGTAAAATATCATCAGGCATTTTTAGCTCCAAAAAATTTCAGTGTTGATAGTATGTTTAAATTAATTTAGGCTATCAAGCCGTTTATATAGTCTTTGTCATTCTGATAGTACTTAGCTGTGTAATTCATAGCATCTAATCTATTAGACATAGAGCTGTCACCAGGTCCTTTGATCGTGACAATATAATTGTCTTTATCCAAATCGTCATGAGTGACTAGGTTATAAGTAGCGCGCACAGGTGCGCTATAGTCTGTGCTTATTGGATACGACGGTGGGCGGTCTAATATAATCTCTCTTGGATTATCGCTTGGGCGACACTTGATATTATCTACAATTGCCACAACGGTCTGGACAAACACAGTGCCTTCTGTTTTTCCGACGAAATCAACATCGTTGCTCAATGTGAGTATCGTCTGAGCGCTTTCATTAACTGTCAATCCTATGACAGCACCTTGCTGTGTATCAGCACGATTTTGATTTGCAATGCTCACTTTATTACTTGGTATGATAATCGCTGACTCATCAGCAGCGGTTATCGACACGTTATTGTATGCGAGTTGGTTCTTCCAGTGCCTGCGCATGAGATGCATGTGCGCTTGCACTTTGTTGCGTACGCCGACGAGATCCTTATTCTTCGTATCGGGGTTGGTAGGCGTGGTGTCGGCAGGATAAGTAAGCGTGGTACGTGTGTCGTTATCGTTAGGGTCAACGTAAGTGACGACTTGACCATCGTAATCATTGCGTGGGCCAAACGTCTCAGACCATTCAAAAGTATCTGGTAGGATGTTATGGCTGTTGAAGTTAGCTATTGGCAAATCTTCAGGCATTTCAAACTGTAAATGCGCTTTGTTGTTCACTCTATGAGCAGTAAAAAACCCAGCGCCGGCAACGGCTTGTATCATCTCTTCAGTGGTAATATCTGTACTATCAAACGTACCAGAAAATTGAGCACATAGCGGAGTACCGAAGTAGGCAATCTGAGCATCAACAGCAGCTGAGATCTGTGGCATATCCAAGTCATCAGCATTCATTGTGCTGGTGATGGGGTCTGTTGCGATGTCATAAATAATGTCATCGATGCGCGTAGATGCGATAAGTGCATCACCGTTGCGCCAGTCTTTTACGAGTCTTGTGACCAGGCCTTTTGCTTTTCGATCCTTGACAGCCAATGCGCCTTCAGTCGCTAGCTGTTTTAGATATATTTTAGTGGCACCTTTTGGATAATCGCCATCATTGAGCATCCTGGTACCGTAAAAATCTTTGATTTTTATTTCGTCAACAATGCCGGCGCTTTCGTCAGTAATGGCATTCGATGTGCGAGCTATCCAAAACCTTAAGCGCTTGCCGACGCCAAAATATGGATTCTCAATCTTGACAGTGACGGCGGCTGTGCCACGCAGCTTATCGTTTTTAGTATCGACGGTCGTTTCATCATAGCCACCTTCCATCGCACGCCATTGGTAACGATCGCTGTCAGGCGAGGCGATGGTGAATACTTGGCTATGGCGAGTGCCAGTTACTGGGTTGTCGGAGGAATCAACTAACTCAGACTCAATAGCACCATATACTCTAAGGCCCTTCCAGCGTCCGCTTGGTTCACCATCATATAGGCCGTTGGGTGCGATGATGTTGACATAGGCCGCCTCATGATCTTTCTGGTTTGTATAATGATAACCTTGCCATAGCGGTGATGTTTCGGTTGATAACGTCACAGCATCACTTTCAACAGTAAAATCAACATTGTCGTCCAGTCGTTGCCAATCAGTGTTGATAAGTGCTGGGTCAGAAATAGTTAACTGCTTTTCGGTGACACTGGCAATGACGTATTGGCCATTTAAAGAGTATTCAATAATATCGGCATTTTCTTCCTCGCTTGCTGTTAGATTATTGCCTGATTTAAGGCCTTCAGCACCTTCGATTAGTAGTACATCGCCCACTTTAAAGCTGTCTCTATAGTCTATTGGGTCATTCGTTTCAATGATATTTGGGTTTTTGAAGATAACGCTTTTGGTTGTATAGGCGTCTGGTGCATTTAAAGTTTGGCCATTTACTGACGTGTATCGCTTTGCGGCAAATCGTGATAGTGCTGCTTCTTCGGCTGTGAATGCCGTACCAAATTGATGTGATGGATTGTCGTTGATACTGTAGTTTGGGTCAAATACGAGGCCACATGCGCCCAATAGTTGAGCAAGTGGGGTGGTATCATCAAACATATTAGCGACGAGATACTGACCGCGCCCGATCGTCATAGCACTAAACTCAACCTCCTTGTGATTGATGTACATACTGTACGTTGGCGCAAACAAATCAAAAAAAGCGAGTAGAGTGCCGTATACATCTGCTACGCGTCCACCAGTGCGCTGTGTGTTTGATCGCTGCGCCAGTGCATTATTTGGCGAGGGTGGGGCGGTTGGACTGACTGCGACCGGTTGCTCTGGTACGAAGAAAGAAAAAACTTTATTAATGACTTTGGCGATAGGACTAAAGACAGCAGCGGCAGGGTAAGTCACGATATATATCGTACCGCCATCGTCATCAAGTATGTGCATGTCAGCAGCAGTTTTTGGTGTGACATCACAGGCATCGTCCCAGCGGTCAAGATACCAAAATGTATTGAGTGGCTGACCGTTTGGATAGACGCTCTTAACCATTGCCATTAAGTCGTCACCATGCATAATCTTACATGCAGACTCATCGCAAGCGTATGCCATCGCGTTATTAATGATGATTAATTCAATGTGAGATCGCATAATATTTTATCCGGCCATGGTTGATTTCGGCAATATGTGGCGGCTGGGCTTGTACGCCTTGCTCGTTGAAATGTATAATTTTGCCGTTGTGATATATGCCGATATGCAGTTCTGCGCCGTGCATGACAGCAAGGCAAGTGTTAATCGGATCTGCGATTGGCTTGAACTCTTTTAGCTTTTTGACAATTACTCGGCGCTTGGCGCGTCCAGTCATAAGCTCACTGACATATAAACCCATGTCGTGGCCAGATATGTCGCGATACGCATCAACAGCGAAATGCAGACAGTTATAGATTTCGTCGTCGTATCGTTTGCTGACGTATTTTTTCAATTTGAAAGCCATTAGAAATACCTCAGTGCTGCCCAATCAGAGTAGTTAAACGTAATGCCGGTGCTGTTTTTGTTCAGCTCACGCGCTTTGCACGCAAACACAGCGCCTTCTTTTTTCTGTTGATTGTCTGTGACCTCAAGACCACGTACTGACAAGCTGGGTTCGCTTAAATCACTGGTCAGATACACGCGGTAATTAACGGTAGGGCGCACTTGTGGATAGCTGCCGTTGCGCAGTCGGTCAAGCTCGCGGGGCATAATCTCACCCACATCACCAATGCCAATGGTAAAGCTTTGTTGTAGGTCGTCTGCTGATGTACCAGGCTTAATCGACATCGGTAGATATTCGTAATCACGCCAATAGCCATCTTCCGTTTTGATGCGAACGCCTTTCGTCGCATTGCGTACAAATCGATAGTGTTTAGTAAACGATGGGTGGATAATGTCTATACATTCGACTCGTACGTCATCGTGAGTGCCGCGCAGCCAGTGCTCAATCTCTTTATCACTTGTCATCAAAAACCTCATGGTGCATTAGGCAAATCAACATTAACGAGCTGCTCAAGTAAGTAAAAAAATAGCTTGGGATTACCATCAGATACGTCGTATGCGGAGATATTTACGAGGTCGGCTTGTAGGGATGGGCTGATTGGTGTCGCTGTGATGCTGAGCTGCACCGTAAATATTTGATCACCCAATGCGCTCACAGGTATGTCGTCACTGACTATGCGACACTCGTACCATTTGTGATCGATATCATCAATGAGCAGGTACGCTAAAAATGGCTGAGCTTCATAAGCACGCAAAAATGCGTGCAAATATTGCATTTGCACGCGAGTGCATTTGTAGGTAGGGCTGAGCGTATGCACTGTACCGACGCTTGCCTTGCGCTGCCTTGGTTGACCACTCTCTGTTTGGGTCGTCACTGTCTGACGACCCAAATTAAAAGAATAGCCCTCACGTAATGGCTTTAGGCGGAGCTTGGGTAAATCTGCCATGTTATAAACTCCGCTGAAGGTGATATTGATTTTGCAGTGTTTTATTAAACTTACTCGATGGATCGCTGACCATGGCTGGCAGCTGCTTATTAAGCTCTTCGCCAATCATAATCTCTAACTCACCATTGCTGTTTTGACGCTGGGTAACTGGCGCACCAGTGTAGTTATGGATATTGACGATAGGCATAGTACTGATGTTAGGTTGACGGTATTTTTCGTCATAACTGCCATCATGCATTGCTTCCAGTTCTGGTCGAAACCGCTTAGTCGTTGGCGCATTGGCAACAAACTCTTCTTTATGCACAAGCCCTGCGACGTCAGATGTGCCGCCTGCGCCTGTATAACCACCAACTTCAAACCCTGGCATCGATGGTGTTTCAACTTTATCAATCAATACTTTTTGACCAAATTGTAAAGCGGCTGCTGCTGCACCCGCAATTGGAGCTAGCGCTGGGCCAACGAAGGGGATACCAACAGTTGCTGCGAATGCATCACTATAAGATTTAGGAATATTGAGTAATGCCTGAGCGCCGGCCAAACCTTTTTGATAAATAAAGGCAGCTTGATACAAGACGTTTTGTTCACCAAATGCTACGCGCATGACTTCAGTCACTGAGCCAAATTGTTGATCCGCTGAAGCTAACATCATTGCCTGAGTTTGTTGCTGATATTCTTGCTGCGCTGCAAACTTAGCCTGTTCGTAAGTTTCAACAGTCAGTAGTTCGGCTTTTTTAGCATTCTCAATCACTTCGAGCTGCTGTTTGAGTTGCTGCTCAAGTCCGTATTGCTGAGAATAGCCACCAAGCTGTGCTTGCTGAGACTCAAAAGCGTCACGCGGTCCTTTCTGTAATTCATTGACGTTGTATATCTCAGAGCTAGCCATCGCGTTACGTAAGCCAGACTTTTGACCGTCATCAATATCAGTTCGAGCATCTAATACACGTCGCTGATCTGCATATGACTGACGTAGAGCTGCTAGATCTGATTGGCCAATGCTGGTTAAATCTCTAAGCTCACGCTCGTAAGCATACCGGCGTTCATCAAGTGCCAGTTGCTCAGCTTGATTAAGCGCGTCAATCTTAGCTTTGCGCAGCTGCTCATCCATATTAACTGTTAATTGGATTTCACGGCGTTCAAGCGCATATTGATTGCGAATGCGTTCAGCGTCTGTTTGCTCGGCTTGCTGGGCGTATTGCATTTCTTGATCATGCGCAAGCTGCATTTGTGCCAATTTGGCATTGGCGACATCGATAGCATCATCGATAAAGGCGGTGCGCTCGTCATCATTAAAGCCACTGGCATCAATTTTTAAGATGGCAGTTTTTAGCTGTTCCTCGATGCGCATGGCTTCGTCGCCGTACTCTAACCGGATGGCATTGCGATCTTTGGCGAGCTGTTCTGCAACTTTTGCTTGTTCAGCAGCAGCTGTGACTTCGCTTTGCATTATTTGGCTAATTGACTGTTGAGCAATAGCGACGCCATCGCCGTAGTAATCTTTAATATGCGCTTTAAAACGCTTACCAGTTACTGCTTCGCCTTTAGCGACTACACCATCTTTGTTGACATCCCATACTTTGTTTGACTCATAGCCTGCACTACCTCGCTTATAGCCGTACCCAGCGACAGCATCGTATACTTCAGCAACACCAGCGCCTGGTCCAATGCCGCGACCTTTGAGATAAGAGACAACATGATCCATCTGCTGAAGTGGAAGCAAGCTGCCAAACTGGTCACGTGTCATGCCAAAATACTTACCATCAGCTTTATTGTCGCTGCCTTCCATAAACTGGATTAAGCCAGTGGCAGATGATGTTGGATTTCTTGCATTGGTGTTGAATGTACCACCAGTCTCAAAAGATATGACAGCAGCGAGATCGTTTGGATTAATGCCTAGTTTCTTTGCACCATCTAATATGGCGTCACTAACAGCTTTGGGAATGAGCGCCGCGGCTTTACTGGCTGCTTTTGCAGCGGATGCTTGTTTCTTAGCATTGGCTTCAGCTGCTTTTGCAGCATCGGCTTCAGCTTGCGCATTTGCTTGTACAGCTTGACCGGTCAAGCCCAGTTGCCTGCGCAACTCTTCTTGCTGTTTTGCAGCGGTAAGAAAGCGGCTTTCACGCTTGCCACTACCTAAGTTGTCGATAAACTCTAACTGTTTAGCATAACCTGCTAAAGATGCAGAGATATCTTGATCTGCCAATCTTGCAATCTCATTTGCAGAGCCAAAGTTTTGGGCAATCTTAAGGGACGTAACCCACACACTGTCCATCATGCTAACACCATTGAGCAATCCGCCAACAGTTGCGGCGACGCCGCCAATGCTGCTGCCAACCACGTCAAACACTGCGGCGACACCGATGCCGACCTTTGCCACGCTCTTAAAGACAACGACTAAGTCTTCGCCCATTTCGCGTGCTAGATCCGATGCGCCTGCTGTACCTACCAACTCATCAGCGACATCTGCCAGTACTGGGATAAATGCACTGGTAAACTGGGTTTTTGCACCTTCGACAGACAGTGTCAAAAGGCTGTTTGCTGCTATTAAGTCTTGAGTAGCAGCGACTGTTTTTTCATCCATGATGACGCCGGCATTTTCAGCCGCTTCTGCCCACACATCAAACCCAGCGCCATTATCATGGAGTAATGGGATCAGCAACGATGCATCGGATGCAATAGACTCCATGTAAAAGATGAGTTCAGAGTTGCTTAGATTGGCTTCCTGTAAGCCGTTGTAATACCGCTGCAAGGCATCAGGCCCTGATAAGTTGCGGAAGCTCTCAGCGGTCATGTCTACGCTAGGTGGCATGCTTTCAAAAAAGTCTGCCATCGCACCGCCGCCGGTGGTTAGAAAATCACCGATTTTGTCTTGCGTGTCCTTATAGATATCACCTAACGTTTCTTGCTCAACGCCCATAGCGCGCGCTGCAACGATGTGTTTTTGCATCACATCGATATTAGTGTTCGAGACTTTAGCGAGTTTGACGATTTCATTTGCCAGTTCTGTTTGCTCTTTGATCATCACGCCGATGGCCGCAGTCCCGGCTGCTGCCATACCAGCAAAAGCAGCTGCGCCGACCTTAGCCATGTTTGCGGCATCAGCTTTGATAGCACCCATCATCGTAGTGGTGCTTTGCTGCGTGTCGCGCATCTCGCTACGGTACTGCGCGGTGTTGGCAAAGAGTAAAATATCTAAGCGCTGTAATACCTTTGCCATGGTGCAATCCTTATTTTTTTGCGCGACGTTTCAGAGTAGCTATCAGTGATTCTGTGTAGGCTTGGCTACGTTCAGCATCTGCTTTTGCAGTTTCAATAGCACGTTGCTCATTGGTGCGTGGGAACGGGTCAATCACAAGCAAGTCTTTTAGGCTTGGTGCTTCTTTGCAATGACCAGACCACGCGGCTATTTGCTGCATGAGCGCTGCAAAGTTTAAGTCTGTGCGATAGTCGCCAATAGGATTGACGCGGTCAAAGGCTTGCCACTCACGTAGCTCATCGATGCCCATAACAGCGTCAATCTCTGCGACTGTTTTTGATAGATGCCCAGCGAGTTTAAATTTAAAGAATTTATCCCGCCGGGTTAGGAGTTTTTTAGGTCTTCATCTTCCTGTGGTTCGTCCACTTCGGCTTTATTTGCAAGCGGTTTTCGGACGAATCGGTTGATAATATTAAACTCAGCCAATACAGCATCAGTCAGCACTGGCGGAATGGTCTTGACGACCTCGACATCATCTAGCGTAAACAATGGCTCGTTGTTCTCATCAACGATAGCAATGATAAAGGCTTCGATATTGCCTTTGCCGACGACTTCTTTCATGTCTTCAAAGTATTGCTCGCGTTCACCCAACGTCATGCGCTTTACGAATACGTCAGCATCCAGCTCTTTGATAGGGAGTCGTGATGGTGCTAGCAGGGCTGATGAGGCGATGGCGGCAAGTAAGGTAGTGCGTCCAAGTGGGTTGGCTTTGCGTTGTGCGGCGGTTTTGGCCATGATAAAGGTCTCTAAAATTGGATAAAGAAAAGCCCACGATTAAGTGGGCGGTCATCGATACAGATTGGCGGGTTATTACGGCGCAGATGTAATCTCAGTCACATCGCTACCAATGATGATCATACCTTTTTTGCGCAATTTCTTTTTAGGGTCGGTGACGTTGCTAAACTCTGAGATCATGCCGTCAAATGCATAACCAGATACAGCGGCATCATCAAAATGGATTTCACACTGCACCACTTCATTGTTGTCATAAGCAGCTTTGAGCTTAACGTGTTGCGGGTCAGTGGGTTTGTAGACCAACTCAAATGCCAAATCATTGACTTCGGTAAAATCAACAACTGCTTTTTGCGTATTGCGGGCATCAGTTGTTGTAATTTCATCGATTGATTTCTTTTGGTCAATCATGTCTATACTGGTTAATAGCGGCACCTTTACAAAGGTCGCCCCGTCATCAGTACTGATTTTTAAGATATGCTGGCTGTCAGATAAGCCATCGGTAATTGCTGTCATGTGATTTTCCTTTTATTCAGTTGGGGTTGTTTGCCAAAATTCGTAGTCGATAGACTGACGATATAACTCGCTTGACGCGTCATACATTTGCTGTTGACCATCGTAAATGCTAGGTTTGATTTGATCGTTGATAGTATTGACGACCTTATTTGCTAACAATCTAACTTTATATTTGTCAGGGTGATAAACATCGATTTGCATACGGGTCCATTCATGACCAGTGATGCCATCGTCTGTAATTTCAGGCTGACTGCTGACTTCTTGGTAAATGATATATGGCGGCGCGCTATCTTCATTTTCATCAATACGTAATGGATATATACGACCGTTGACCAATAGCCCTATCGTTTGCACCAGTTGGACACTTGCGATCATAATCACTCCGAATATTTATCAATGTTTTCATTAAGCTTTTCGCTAAATCGTTCAAGTATCAGCTGGATATTATTATCAAAAGCAGGACGGATAAACGGTGTAGCAGGCTGTGTAGATGTACCATGCTCAACGAAGTACCAGTAGTTTGGATAAACTTTATTGCGTCCAGTGCCGATATACATACCCATTGCAGCACCTTGCGCAAATTCTCCTTTCATTTCTGACTTTGGTACACGCCGTTTTTTAATAGCTGTGCGTAATAGGCCAGGTTTGACAGGTATTTTTTTGCCGTTTGAATAAACAACCGTGTGAGGTTCTTTAGCTTTTGCGGCGAACTTCTTAGCGTCCTTAACGACAGGCGTAAGAGCATAGCCCAATGCGCCATATATGGCTTTACCAGCGAGTTTGTTGTCGAGCACAGCGAGCTTAGCCTCAAGCTCTTCGAGACCCAGTACTTCGCAGCTGCCTCCATCGCTCATGTGACACTCTTTAACATCAGCGTGATGTACTCAAGACCGCTATCGTCGTCAGGTAGTGGGTCGCCATCGATGGCATACATATTGCCACGGTGTTCGATGCGCATCTTGCTAGTGATATCAGTGCGATAGCGCAACACACAACGGGCGCGTGTCTCACTGTCAGCTGCTTGGGCATTGATGACATCCTTGACTGATAATGGTGTAACGTTAGCTGATAATGTGTGGGTGGGCGTCCATGATGTGCTACTGCTGCCGCCCATTGGGGAAGCGATGTTAACGGGCTCATGCACAGTAACGCGATTGCGTAAGGCGCTGGCTTTCATAATCCTCCTTATGTAACAGTAGGGAGCCGATAGGGGTAGAGCAAAGACACGACTGGCTGTGGCAAATAATTTCCATTGCTGGGCGTATCTTTATCAGGGCTTCGATTTTCATCAAAGTAGCCGACTAACATCAGCGTAGCGATCTTGATATCATCAGTGCCGGCTGCTGGTATCTCTTCAGTGATATAACGTTTTATCGCTGACTCAGCGGCTAAGATATACATCGTTAAGTTTGTATCGTTGGCATCATCGTCATAGCGTAGATGATGCTTTACTTCGTTAAGCGTTACCCAATCCATCATCGGCTCCTTGTGTCTCTCCAGTGTCAGGAGTAGGGGTGGCAGCTTTGGCAAATGGGTCGCCACTGTCGCGCTTGGCTATGGCAGCAAGGCTAAAGTTCTGTTGCTGAATCATTGGACTTTCGCCACCTGGTACCGCTGCTAAACCAATCTTAGCGCGGGCTTCGTTTGGAGACATGATTGCGCCTTTAACACCTTTGTCTAAATAGTCCATCTGACTGCTAGCATCCATTCGCAATAGAGCATCAAGACAAAATTCAACTTCAACGCCATCTTCCAATTCCAAGTGTTGGTTAAGCAACGTCTCAATGCTCTCAATGTAGTGCTGCAAGCAGTCGCTGTAATAGATATCGTTATGGTCGCTGATCTTGCCACCGGGTAATGTTGCAAGCCCTACTTTAAAAGCAGGGACACTAAATGCCGTACAAACGATTTCGCCTGACATCTTCAATTGTTCAACGAGCTGAGCGTCATGTGCAGCCACAGACATGGGCACATAAGTCATGCCGTCGCTCAGTACTGCTGTTCCACCTCTACCACCCTGAGAATAGTTTTTTTCCCAATTCTCTTTAAGCTCGTTGCTATTGCTTTCACTGATGGCGCCAGGTGCGGTTAATATCCCAGATGGGCGTGACTCGTTTGCGAAAAATGACTGAGCATTGCGCTGAATACTGATGCCTTGACTGGCTGATAGCGCACAAGCGGTGATTGGTGATAGCCCAACCAGCGGATGATAAAAGCAATTAAACCGGTCGTGGATAATCTCAGACGCTGGGAATACAACATCTTCAGACAAATCAAACAAACGGTCACGACGTACTTGATAAAACACATTGCCATTAGGATCGACCAGTGGTTTGGTACGTTCAGGATTGAGTATTTGCAGTTTCCACACATCGCCATAAATATTGCGGACTTTCCAGACGTAGACATTGCCAGATGTGGATTTGCTAGTTGCCCAAGCTTCCGCAAATTGTTGCCAGTTTTGAAATTCATTGGGTTTGGCCAAAAGCTTTTTGACTTGGCTATCGCAGACTTGGCTGACGCCATCAACCTTTTTTTTAGTCTTAATTTTTAACTTGCCAATATCGCGTGTGATCAAAGAGATGCAAGCAAACACTGCATGGTGTCGCATCTGGTCGTTTTTGCTGACTTCTATTTCTTGATTACGCTGCCATGCGCCGGTGCTCGGCTCGTGTATCGTATGCCAAACATCGCCGCCATTGACCGGTTGGGCAGTGCTTGCTGATTTTTTGCCAGTCATCCAATCAATAAACTTGCCCATAGTTTTTACTCGTTATCAGTTTTAGTCGTTGCTTTAGCCTTTGTTTTGGTTTTAGGCTTTGGCTCAGTTGGCTCAGTTGGCTCAGTTGGCTCAGTTGGCTCAGTTGGCTCAGTTGGCTC